>CAJWKH010000001.1 GCA_913042085.1 uncultured Gammaproteobacteria bacterium
GGTACTTGGAACGGGCATATTTCTTTTAAAGATAAAGAAATTAAAGTGTCAAAAAGTGAATATAAGGGGTCTAGAGATAGATCATGGGGAATTAGGCCGGTTGGTCTTCCAGACAGTCAATTACTACCTCCTCTTCAAATACCACAATTCTACTGGTTGTGGGCGCCTGCAAACTTTGAAGACCTAACATCTCACCTATATTTTGTGGATGATTCATTAGGAAATCCGACTCATTCTCATTGTGTTATTCAACATGATGGCAAAGTTGATGTGTTATCTGATCTAAGAAAAGAGATTACTTATAAAAAAGGGTCTAGAAGGATTAGTGAAGCTAAATTTAGTGCGAAAAAAAGTGATGGCTCTGAGGTCTCTTGGATTCTAGAACCTAAATATCATATTTATATGTGCGGTTTAGGATACATGCACCCCGAGTGGGGCCACGGTCATTTCAAGGGAGAGAATCAGTCTACTTATGATTCCTATGACCTAAATGAAGATCCTCACGATCCTCCTTTTTTACATATCCAAGCAATATGTAAATTTACATTGAATGAAGATAACAAAACAAAAGAAGGTTTGGGGGTATTAGAGGAGTTATTAATAGGTCCGCACTCACCAAGTGGATTTGAAGAGTTGTTAGATGGTTCTAAATAAACATGGAATCTAACAAAGAACTATCATCTCAGTTCATCTCTTACTACTCTAAATTTACAAATAAAAAATTATCCCTGTTGTCTTTCGAAAGAGTTTTTGGAGGCGCTAGTAGGGAAACCTTTAGAATACTAGTCAAGGATGAGACTGGGTCTGAAGAAAAATTGATTCTTAGGAGAACCCAAGAAAGCTCTTTAATTGAAACATCCCAATCTACTGAATATTTAGCATATTCTGCTTACCAAGGAACTTCGGTTCCTGTTCCGGCTATGATAGATATAAACGAAGATGAAGGAACTTTAGGTGCTCCTTTTATGCTAATGCAGCAGTTAGATGGAGCAGCGGCAAGCCCTTTCACACCAGATGCTTATTCACCTCATGAAGAAGAGTTGGGCGAGCAGTTTTGGTCGATTCTTGGAGAGATTGCAAAGAAAGATATAAACGATGACTTTATCGATCAGTTTGACAACGCAACAGAAGATCCATGTTGGAAAATGGAATTGGATAAATGGGTTGAAGTTATAAAGGAAGATTCTATATCTATAGAACCAATATTAGATGCAGGAATAAGGAAGTTGTATGAAAACCCACCTAAAGATCCCAAAAAGAAGAGTTTGGTCCATGGAGATTACAGAAATGGCAATTTCCTGTTTAAAGAAAATAAAATAACAGGGATTCTTGATTGGGAAATGGCACACATAGGGGATCCTTTAGAAGATTTAGGCTGGGCACTTTCCCCTATATGGAGTTGGCAAGATCGTGACAAACCAGCTTATCTGTTAGATAGACAAGCATCTTTGTCTATTTGGGAGGGTTCCAGTGGATTAACTATAGATAAGAATGATCTTAAATGGTGGGAACTATTTGCTTGTGTGAAAGGGATGGCGATATGGATTTCTGCAGGTAATGAGTTTAAAACAGGAAAGAATGTAGATCCTATCAATCTTTTCTCTCCCTGGATTCCCGGGGATATCCATTTAGAGATTATTTTGGACATCTTAGAGGAAGATTTAAATGAAACCTGAAATAAATATAGCTCTTATGAATGCTGCTCAAGAAATCTTAACAAGATTTTCACCCTTAATTGAAGACGAGTATGAACAATCAAGACTAAATTCATGGGGAGCGCTGATATTAATTTCTGCAATGAAACTTAACCAATCTTATTCTTCTTTAGTGAAAGAAAACAACAGCATTATTAATTGGTTAACAAATACAAAACAGATTTATAGCAAAGAATTATTAAAAGAAATTGATCTGATTCAAGTGGAAGAGGGACTCGAACAATCCGTTTTAGATGAACAGAACCAATTGCTCAGAGCTATCCTTGTCAAAGCTCACAAAGAAGTAGATTCAAGTGATGATATTGAAGTTAAAAGAGATTGTCTTAAGCTATTAAGAGAAATGCATAGCCATCGAAAGGTAAGTGATTTAATAGGCCTGCTTCAGCAAGCTGACTCTTAGCTACTCCACTGAAAGAAAGTTATAAAGCTATAGGCACAGAATACAACTGGTGATAGATATACAGTAGGGAGTGCTGCTTTATAAAATTTTATTGCCTTCTTTTCTATTTTTTTCATTTATTTATCTATAACGTTTAATTTATGTAATAACTATATCATTTAAATTAATGTAAGTATATAAATATAATCAATATATTGTGAAAAGTATGTGAAATAAGCCTTTTTAAAGATCAATTTATTCTTATTAAGGTATAATAAGCTAAAACTCAATGGCTAGAGAATATAATGCTGAATCCATAGAAGTCCTTTCTGGACTTGATCCGGTTAAAAAAAGACCGGGCATGTATACCGAGACCTCTAGACCAAATCACTTAGCCCTAGAAGTTATTGATAATAGTATCGATGAAGCTCTTGCAGGATATGCCACAAGTATTGATGTTGAATTACATAAAGATGGTTCTTTAAGTGTAGAAGATGACGGTAGAGGCATGCCGGTAGGTATACATCCCGATGAAGGTATTCCGGCAGTGGAACTAATATTTACAAGGTTGCATGCTGGAGCAAAATTCTCTGACGAAGATTATAAGTTCTCTGGTGGCTTACATGGAGTAGGTGTCTCCGTAGTCAACGCTCTATCACTTAACTTATCTGCTGAAATTAAAAGAGGAGGTCATAAGTACCTTTTAGAGTTTAAAAATAGTGAAAAAAAGAAAGAATTAGCCAAGGTAGACAAAGTAGGCAAAAAAAATACAGGTACAAAGGTCACGTTCCTTCCTGACCCTCAGTACTTTGATAATAATAAGTTCTCAGTCTCTCAACTGATGGCTGCTTTGAAAGCAAAAGCTGTTTTATCTCCGGGTCTTAAGATTTCCTTCAAAGACAAGGAGTCAGGGAAATCTGAAAGCTGGTGTTTTGTAGATGGTCTAGCTGCATATCTAGTTACTAGCAATAAAGGGGGAGATTTAATTCCATCCGAACCTTTTGAAGGGGAACATTTTAATGATGATGGAGGTCTTACATGGGCCTTGCAATGGGTACAAGGAATATCTGATCCTATTTCTGAGAGTTATGTGAATTTAATTCCGACTACTCAAGGTGGTACCCATGTTAATGGACTGAGATCAGGTCTAAATGAAGCGTTAAAAGAATTCTGTGAATTCAGGAATCTAATTCCAAGAGGGGTTAAGCTAACCGCAGATGATGTTTGGTTGAACTGTAGTTCAATACTTTCTGCTAAATTAAAGGACCCCCAATTTACCGGCCAAACAAAAGAAAGGCTGTCTTCGAAAGAATTTTCCACAGTTGCTTCAGCAATTGTTAAAGACGCTTTTAGTCTTTGGCTAAATCAACACACTGAAGAGGGTGAAGCCATTGCGCAAATATGTATAGAGAATGCTCAAGCGAGACAGAAGAGTAATAAAAAAGTAGACCGAAAGAAGGTAAGTTCTGGACTGGCATTACCTGGAAAGTTAACTGATTGCACTTCAGGAGATCCAGAAATTGGCGAACTATTTCTAGTAGAAGGCCAGTCAGCAGGAGGTTCAGCTATTAAGGCTAGAGATAGAAACTTTCAGGCAATATTGCCTTTAAAAGGAAAGATCATGAACACTTGGGAAGTAGAGGTTAGCGATGTCTTGGCTTCTCAAGAAGTAAACAATATTGCTGTAGCATTAGGGGTTGAGCCTGGGAGTAATAATTTAGAAGGACTAAGGTACGGAAAGGTTTGTATATTGGCTGATGCAGATTCCGACGGTCTTCATATAGCCACTTTATTATGCGCTTTATTTCTAAGACATTTTAGGCCTTTAGTGGAGGCTGGAAGGGTGTACGTCTCTATGCCACCTCTGTACAGGGTAGATCAAGGAAAAGACGTTCATTACGCGATAGATGATAACGAGAAAGATAAGCTCGTGAGTCAACTACAAAAGAAGAATAAGAAAACAAAGATTGATGTGCAAAGATTTAAAGGCTTAGGAGAAATGAATGCTTCTCAGTTGAGAGAAACAACCATGCTTCCCGGAGCAAGAAGGCTCGTTCAGTTAACTGTAAAGAGTGGTGATAAGTCAATGCAAGTTGTAGACATGCTGTTATCAAAGAAAAGATCTCAAGACCGAAAGGAATGGCTAGAAGATAAAGGAAATTTAGCAAATGTCTGAAAAACTTGAAAAACAACCTATAAGCCAATTTAGTGAAAAGGCATACCTAGATTATTCTATGTATGTCATCTTAGATAGAGCTTTACCCCACATAGGAGATGGGTTGAAGCCGGTGCAAAGAAGAATTATTTACGCCATGTCAGAGTTAGGTTTAAGTGCAGCAGCGAAATATAAAAAGAGTGCTAGGACCGTAGGAGATGTTATAGGGAAGTTTCATCCTCATGGAGATAGTGCTGCTTATGAGGCCATGGTGCTTTTGTCTCAATCTTTTACTACAAGGTATCCTTTAATAGATGGCCAAGGAAATTGGGGTTCTTTAGATGATCCTAAATCTTTTGCGGCAATGCGTTACACAGAATGCAGATTGTCTCCTTATGCTAAGAGTCTTTTAGAAGAATTAGGTCAAGGAACAGTAGATTGGACCAGCAATTTTGATGGAACTCTTTTAGAGCCCTCTGTTTTACCAGCTCGCCTTCCTAATCTTCTATTAAACGGAGCAACAGGCATTGCAGTTGGCATGGCAACTGACATTCCTCCGCATAATCTCAATGAGGTAGTGAAAGCCTGCATTAAGATTCTAGAAGAACCAAAAGTAAGTTTAGAAGATCTTTATAAAATCATTCCTGGTCCTGATTATCCAACTGAAGCCGAAATAATTTCCTCCGAAGAAGAGCTTAAAGAAATTTATAGCACTGGGAGGGGTGGCATAAAGATGAGAGCAACTTATGAAGTAGAAGATGGAGAAATAGTCATTCTTGCACTCCCTCATCAAACTTCTAGTTCTAAGATCCTGGAACAAATTGCATCTCAGATGGAAGCAAAGAAACTTCCTATGATTATAGATTTAAGAGATGAAAGTGATGAAGAAAGCCCAACAAGATTAGTATTAGTGCCTAAATCTAATCGAGTAGACAAAGAAGCTGTTATGAATCATCTATTTGCTACAACAGACTTACAGAAGAATTACAGGGTAAATATGAATTTAATTGGTTTAAATGGAAAACCCCAGACAAGAGACATAAAGCTTGTATTAAAAGAATGGTTGTCATTTAGAACTCAGACAGTAACGCGAAGGCTCCAATACAGACTCGACTGGGTTTTAGACAGATTACATATTCTAGAAGGTTTGTTAATTGTCTTTATAAATATAGATGAAGTCATAAGCATAATTAGGAATGAAGACGAGCCCAAAAAAGTCTTGCAGAAGAAATTTAAATTGAGCGTTATACAAGTAGATGCAATTCTTGAGATAAGGTTGCGCCAATTAGCAAAATTAGAAGAAATAAAAATCAAAGAAGAACAAGGAAGCCTGGATTCTGAAAGAAAAGATTTAGAAAAATTGTTGGGCTCTAAAACAAGATTAAAGACTTTAATTAAAAAAGAACTAAAAGCCGATGCTGAAGTTTATGGAGATAAAAGGAATAGCCCAATAGTCTATAGAGAAGAGGCAACTGCATTTGATGAGACTGAGTTAATCTCTTCTGACCCTGTTACAGTAATATTGTCTGAAAGAGGTTGGGTAAGGGCTGCTAAAGGCCATGATATTGAACCTGAATCATTAAATTATAGAGAAGGAGATACTTTCTTCGCTTCTGCAAAGGGAAGAAATAATCAAAACGCAATATTCTTAGATTCCAAGGGAAAAGCTTACACACTTCCTTGTCATTCCTTGCCTTCAGCGCGAAGTCAAGGCGAGCCGCTTAGTGGGAGACTAAATGCAGAGTCAGGAGAGACTTTTGCAGGAGTTATTTCAGGCCCGATAGAATCACAAGTAGTACTTACCTCTAGTTCGGGTTATGGCTTTGTGGCGAATCTAGGCGATTTACAGACAAAGAACAAATCAGGAAAAGCGGCCTTAAAAGTTCAAGAGGGCGCACAAGTACTTATCCCGAGAGCTGTAGAAAACGAAAATGATGTGCTAGCAGCCATCACTAATCAAGGAAGGATGTTGGTATTTCCGCTAACCGAATTACCTCAATTGGCTAGAGGTAAAGGAAATAAAATTATAGGAATTCCTAAAGCTAGTTTTGAATCTGGAGAAGAGTTTTTGCAAGAAGTTGCTGTCTTAGGAGAAGGAAGGGAATTAAGGTTATTGAGTGGAAAAAGACATTTTACGATCAAGTCTAAAGACTTGGAGAATTTTGTTGGTAATAGAGGTAGGAGGGGTAATTTTTTACCTAAAGGTTTTAGAAATGTTGATGGCATAGAAGTCATCGGCACTGATCAAAGCAATAATAAAGAAGAAAATTAAATTTCTATATAGATAAGGATAGATATGAAAGATAAATTTCCAATTGTAGGACCTCCAGCTGTGGTAACTAAAGATATGTGCGATCTAAATAACCATATGAACGTAGTTTACTATCAGCATATTTTTGAAGATGGATGTTTAGGATTCTTCTCAGAAATGGGTTTCACTGCTGAATATTTTGAAGAAGGTTTTTCTAGTTTCACTTTAGAAACAGATATTCGTTATTTAAAAGAGTTATTAGAAGGCGAAAA
This sequence comes from uncultured Gammaproteobacteria bacterium, assembly GCA_913042085.1. GTDB lineage: Bacteria > Pseudomonadota > Gammaproteobacteria > Magnimaribacterales > Magnimaribacteraceae. The sequence goes on from CAJWKH010000001.1 coordinate 6,773, forward strand.
AGCTTATCCCTACTTTAGACTTGTTAACTTAAGTCCAAAACTAATTCACTATGCAGGAATCATCTTGGACGAGTCAGGAGAAGTTTCGGCATTCACAGAAAATGTCTTAGCTCATGTTGATATGAGTGTTAGAAAAACTTCAATTATGCCTGAAAAGACTTACTCGCCTTTACAACGCATGCTGGAAGACCATAATCAAACAGGCGATATGGGCTTTGAATTAAGGTTAAAAGTTAAATAGACCCCAGTCTTTTCTGAACTTCTTCAGTTAGCAAAGGTAAAGCTTCTGGAGCTTTAAGGTTTTCTTCAAGTTGTTCAATCTTAGAAGCTCCCAATATTATTGTAGAAACGTTTTCGTTCAATAGACACCAAGCTATAGCAATTTTCGAGAGGCTTTCTCCTAACTCTTCTGCAATATTCATCAATTCAGCAACTTTCTTCATCCTTGCTTGACCTCTATCTGAATCTATCATGTATTTTTTTAACCATTCATAACCTTCCAGCGAAGCTCTGGAACCTTTAGGTACACCATCAAGATATTTTCCAGTTAAAGCTCCAGAAGCTAATGGAGACCAAATAGTAGTACCCATACCAAATTTTTTAAAAATAGGTTTGTATTCAATTTCAAATCTTTTTCTATCTAAAAGATTATATTGAGGTTGCTCCATTGTTGGAGGAGTTAAGTGGTGTTTTTCAGCAAATTCGTAAGCTTCAGTAATTTCTTCAGCCGTCCACTCAGAAGTTCCCCAGTAAAGTACTTTCCCTTGGGATATTAGATTGTGCATTGCCCAAACAGTTTCTCCAATAGGTGTATCAGGGTCAGCTCTATGACAGAAATAAAGATCTAGGTAGTCAACTTGGAGTCTTTTTAGTGCTTGATCACATGCCTCGCTTACATGCTTTCTGCTTAACCCAATTTGAGTCGGCAGAGGTTTTTCTTTAGTTCCAAAAAAAACTTTAGAAGATACACAATACGAATCTCTTGGCTTATCTAACGCTTTCAATGCCTTTCCCATAACTACTTCTGATTGACCTCTTTCATATCCTTCCGCATTATCGAAGAAGTTAATTCCTGCATCTAAACAAGTGCCAAACATTTTTTCAGCTAGCTTAGTATCAACCTGCTTGTTGAAAGTTACCCAAGAACCAAAAGAGAGCTCTGAGACTTTTAGTCCTGATTTTCCTAAATTCCTATACTTCATAACCTTTCCTTATATCTGATTTAAAGCTTTGGTTAAGTTCCCTAAGCCTTCGCTAATATCATCTTCGGATATATTCAGTGCAGGTGCAAACCTTAAAGCTTTATTTCCTGCAGTAACCAGAATTAATCCATTCTCATAACATCTATCTAGCAACTCAAAAGCATCTACATCTTTAATGTCACAGCATATCCATAAACCAGATGACCTTAAACCAGAAAAGACGTGAGTTTTCGAAGAAATTTCTTTCAAAAGATCCATCATTAATTTTTCTTTAAGTTGAACTTCATCTAAGAATGTTGGATTAGATACTATTTCTAAAACTTTATTTGAGACTGCACACGCTATAGGATTTCCACCAAAGGTAGAACCATGTGTGCCTGTTGATAGAGAAGGAGCTATATTATTCTTTGTTAAGGTTGCGCCAATAGGGATTCCTCCGCCTAAACCTTTAGCTGAAGTCAAAATATCTGGTTCAATTCCATATTTCATGTAACCGTATAAATGGCCAGTTCTTCCAATACCGCTTTGCACTTCATCCATAATTAAGAGCGTCCCATTTTTATCACAAAGATCTCTTAATGATTTTAAGAAGCTTTTATCGGCTTCATAAACTCCGGCCTCCCCTTGAACAGGTTCTATTATTATGGCCGCGGTTTTATTTGATATTAGATTCTCAACAGAACTTATATCATTATATTTTGCATGCTTAATACCACTGAGTAACGGTTCAAATCCTTTCTTATGATTTTCTGATCCTCCCATGGATATATTCAATATGGATCTACCATGGAACGAGTTTTCAAAAGAAATTAGCTCGTCTCTATTTTCTCCTCTGTCGTGATGAAATTTTCTAGCTATTTTTATAGCAGCTTCGTTTGCTTCAGAACCAGAGTTACTGAAGTAGACCTTTTCAGCAAAAGTCAGCTCTGTTAATTTTTTTGCAAGATTTATAGCAGGTTCGTTTGATAGATAATTGCTTGTATGCCAAAGTTTATTAGCTTGATCGTTGAGAGTTTTAATTAGTATTGGGTTCGAATGACCAAGGCTATTTACTGCAATTCCACCTCCAAGATCAATATATTCTTTATTATTCTTATCCCAAATCCTCGAACCTAAAGCTCTATCTGGTATAAAGTTGGCAGGAGCATAGTTAGGCAGCATTACATCTTCATAAATGCTTAGGAGCTCCTTGTTCTTGTCATTCTTCTTATTCATATAGCCTTGGATGATTTGGGCGGTGTATTATAGAGACCCTGAACCTATGGTCAAAATAGAAAGTAATAAAGAAAATAATTTTTATCGTATATTGATACGACCAAACCAATCAATTAGTTGGAAATCAAGCCTTGTCTTTATATCTGTGATTGCTTTTACCTGTTTAAGTATTGGATTAGGTTTTGCCTTCGTGGGAGCTACTTTAATTCTTCCTTTTGCCGGCCTAGAGGTCATATTTGTTGGAGTTTGTGTTTATTTGGTAGTCAATAAAACTTCACGACAAGAAGTTATAACTTTATCTAAGGAAAAGCTAAAAATAGAGAAGGGCGCCTATAAGATTAATCAGGTATGGGAATACATTCGTCTATGGTCTTACATTTCTGTTGAAAGACCACAGCATCCTTGGTATCCAGCTCACATAGTAGTTACTTCAAAAGGTGAAAGAGTACCTTTAGGTGATTTCTTGAATGAGCAAGAAAAGGAAGAATTAGTTTCAGGTTTAGAGAATATTATTGAAGATTTTCAGTAAGCATCAGAACTAATAATTATTTCCTCTGGTCAAACCTTTTTCCAACCATAGCGGAAGCAATATTAATCTTTTGAATGTCTATTGTTCCTCCAGCTATTCCCCAACCCCAGACATCTCTGTAATGTCTTTCCATGGGGTACTCTTTGTTGAAACCATAACCTCCCATGAGTTGCATTGCAGAAGCAACTACTTCTCTAGCGGTTTCATTTGAGAAACATTTACCTACACTAGATTCAAATATGCTTGGAAATCCTTCTTGCGCATTGTGTGCAGCCCTATGTATTAAAAGTCTTGAACCTTCTACCTTCATAGCCATTTCAGCTAGCTTCATCTGAACTGCTTGAAATTCAACAATGGGCTTTCCAAATTGTTCTCTTTCTTGAACATATTTTAAGGTTTTCTCTAACGCGCCTGAAGCTTGGCCTAGACACATAGTTGCATTGCCACATCTTTCAAGGTCAAAGGCTTCCATTAGTTTTTTAAAACCCCCATCTGCTTCTACTATTATATTCCCGGATGGAACTTCCACATTATCAAAGAAAATATCAGCCGAGGGTATTCCGCTCCAACCCATTAATTTCTCTTGTTGTCCAAAACTCAGACCTGGAGTGTCTTTTTCTACATAGACAGCACCGATACCTTTAGCTCCAGGATCGTCAGACATTTTGCAATAAACTACGTATCCCTCTGAGTGACCTCCACCGGAACACCATCTTTTGGTTCCGTTTAATATGATCTTGTCATTTTTAATCTCAGCTTTTGTCGTAAGGTCTGTTAAGGCTGATCCAGCATTAGGCTCAGACATGGAAACAGCTACCACAATATTGCCCTTACAAACTTCAGGTATGATTTTTTCTTTAAGTTCTTCTGAAGCAAAATGTTCAATTGCTTTTACAGGGCCAACGCAACTTTCAAATATAGGAAACGCTACAGCAGAAGAAATTTTTGCAAATTCTTCCATAACCAAAAGAGCATCTAGATTAGATAGACCTAATCCTCCGTATTTATCTGATACATTTATTCCTAAAAAACCCATTTCAGAATATTTTTTTAACCATTCTTTCGATAAAGGCTCTCCAGTTTCCTCAATAGATAAAGCTACTTCTACCATCTCATTTTGAGCAAAATTCCTAGCTATTTCTTGTAATTCCTTTTGTTGCTCTGAAAGTTTAAAGTCCATGTTGTCTCCTAAATTATTCTATTTACTTTTAAATCTTCTATTTCTTCTTCACTATACCCAAGACCAGAAAGTATTTGTTTATTATGTTCTCCAAGCTGAGGTGATCTAGTTCGAATATTACCCGGTTTGTCAGACAACTCTACGGCTGGCGCTGCCACTGGGTACTCCTTATCCAAAGTAGGGTAACTCATTTTTACAAAGGCTTCTTTTTCAATGATATGCGGTTCTTTTAAAGTTTCTTCAGCTTTCAGAACTTCGCCTACAGGGATTCTAGATTTTTCTAATTCTTTGATGGCTTCTTGATTCGTCCTCTCGCTGCACCATTGAGCCATTCTCTCGCTTATTAAAATTCCATTCTCACCCCTTATTAAGTCATCTTTAAATCTAGGATCGTCAATCCAGGCCTCTTCTCCAACAAGATGTGCCCATCTTTCAAAAAGAGGCTGACCAACCGTTTGGACTAAAATCCATCCATCCTTAGTTTGAAAAGAATCTGAAGGCCCAGAAGTTTGAGACCTGTTTAATGTAGCCACTCTATTAGCTTGAAGAAGATCTTGTTCGATCAATGTGCTATTGGTTGTTGTTAAGGCAGTTTGTAGGAGAGATGTCTGCACTCTCTGCCCTTTACCCGTTTTCTCTCTATCAAGGTAAGCAAGAAGAGTTCCAAACGCAGCTAAAGAAGCACTACAGAAATCTACGTAAGGAGCATAAGCTTTAGTTGGTTCATCAGGATTACCTGTCATATCCATCGCTCCAGACATAGCTTGGGCGACACCATCGAAACCAACTCTTTCAGCGTAGGGACCTGTTGTGCCAAAAGCTGTATTCGAAGTAAGAATTATTTTAGGATTTATTTTATATAAACTTTCGTAATCCAATCCCATGGATTTAAGCGTAGATTCAGGAAGATTAGCAATTACGACGTCGGAATTCTTAACCAATCTCTTAACTATTTCTTTCCCTTTTTCTTTAGTAGGGTTAAGGGTCATTCCTAATTTATTTCTATTCAGTTGAAGAAACATAGCACCTTGACCATCCTCTGTTACTGGAGTTACATACCTATCTTCACTTCCATCAACCCTTTCTATTCTAATGACTTCAGCTCCATAATCAGCTAACAAAGCCCCGCAAAAGGGTCCTGCTATATATCTTCCAAAATCTAATACTTTTATTCCTTCTAAAATACTACTCATTTTTTATGTCCTTTGATGCTGTTTTAAAAAATCCCAGATTAGCTCATTTCCCCAGTTAAGTTTTTTATATTCTCTCTTACATTCATAATAAGATTGAACATTATTCTTCTGTAAGTAATCTCTACAATAACCTACGCTCTCATTTTGACCTGGCCAATAATGACCACCTTCTGGTATCTCGCAAATTTGTACTTCTAGCTTAGAAGAATCACATTCATTTCTTTTTGTGCAGATTAATCCCTTTTCCTTAGAGTGCATTAAATCTGAATTGATTAAATTATCGCTGCAATTCATGGCATTTGCCCAGTTATTGAATAATTCATGTACAGGTTCATAAAAGAATCCATCAGATGAAGAAGAGCCATCATGTGGTGTTGTTTTATCTAAAGAGCCATAAATAATTAATAAAGGAAGGTCGCTTTTGTTTTCACAAGAATTAGAGATTGGTACAGAGTTAGCAACTGCAACTGATGCACTTAACAGTTTGGGGTATAAGCAAGAGAATCTATAAGTCATGGCACCTCCGTTGCTCATACCTACCATATATCTTCTTTTTTTATCCACTCTGTATCTAGAAGAAACCTCTTCTATCAAAGATTTTAAGAAACCCAAATCGTCATAACATGAAGTCCAGGCACAGAAGCTAAAATCTGAACACTCTGGTGGCTTGGGGTAATTGAGTCTATTTAACTTACATTTTTGGGGTTTACCTGGTTCTTGCTCTTTATTGCTAACTAAATCATTCCAAGAACTTACAAATGTCGATTTATCTTGAAAAACTCCGTTGAAATGCGAACCTTGAGGATAAACAATTACTATATCTTCCTTTTCTGCAAGTAAATTCATTCCTTTGGTGGTTTCTTTTTGGAATCCACTCGCTGTGCCTGTGTACCCGTGCATACCGAAGATCACGGGAAATGTTTTTTCTTTATTCTCTTTGTAACTATTAGGTAGATAGATTAAGTATTCTCTTTCTACACCTTCCCAATCTTTTTTTATTGATAAATATTCTTCCGCCCATAAATTAGAACCGAATAAATATAAATAGACAGTAAGACCAATAAGAATTTTAATATTCATAATTTAATTAAACGATTCTAGGATTATAATTTAAAGATGATAGACCAAAAAATACCAGAAGGCTTTAAAGAGCTAAAAATTCCTCAACGCCACATTGAAAATATGGGTCCTGGATATTACAAAAAAGAGGACGATCAATTATTTATGATTTTTTTTGCTAAAGAAGAACATAGCAATTTTTATGAATCTGCCCATGGAGGAGCACTTATGGCTTTAGCTGATTTCTGCACAACTTCTGCCATGATGAAAGACAGGAACAGTTTGGTAACGACAGTTAGTTTTCACTCTGAGTTTATAGCACCTGCACCCATTGGCAGTATGCTGCTTATACGTGCTAAACCAACTAAAATAGGAAAATCTATAGGTTTTGTTGAAGGTGATATAACTGTAGATGGTAAGACTATAATTACTTTTGGAGGAGTTGGAAAAATACTAAAAGCATAATGGATAAAAAATACGAAATAATTATTTATGGAGCTACTGGTTTCACAGGTCAGATATGTTGTAAATATTTAAGAGATAATTACAAAGACTTAGTCTGGGCTATGGCTGGAAGAAATAAGGAAAAACTAGACCAGATTAAATCTGATTTCAATCTTGAATGTGATGTGATTGTTGCTGATGGAGCAGATCTAGAGGCTTTAAGGTCTTTAACCAGACAAACGAAAGTTGTCTTGTCCACGGCAGGACCATTTGCTAGATATGGATCTTTACTGGTTCAAGCTTGTGTTGAAAACGCAACTCATTACACAGATATAACCGGTGAAAATCATTGGGTTAGGGGCCTAATTGATAAACATCATGAAGAGGCTGCTTCAAAAGGAATAAGAATTATTCCTTCTTGCGGCTACGATTCAATTCCTTCAGATATAGGAGCCTTATTTACCATCTCTCAGTTTAATAAGCCGGTCTCTAGAGTGGATGTCTACCAAGAGGCTTTAGGTGGGGCTTCAGGCGGGACGACTGAAACCATGTTTACAATGGACAGCCTTTCTAAAGAAATGAGAGACCCCTTTGTTTTAAATCCAGAAGACACAGTTTCTGAAGAACAAAGAGAGAAATCTAAGGACGGTTTTAGTATTGAACAAGTTGAAGGTATTGATGGTTGGGTCGGAATGGGGTTAATGGCCATGGCAAATACCAGAGTAGTAAGGCGATCTGCGGCGTTAATGGAACAGAACCAGAAACCGTATGGAAACAATTTTACTTTTGGCGAACACGGTTTATTTTCCACTAAACGAATGGCAAGGTTAGCTTCTTTCGGTCTGTTAATGGCTTTCTTAGTTATAAGTACTCCTATAAAGCATCTAGTAAGACGTTTTCTTCCGAAACCAGGAGAAGGACCCAGCCAAGAGCAACAAGATAATGGTTGGTTCAGATCAACTTTTGTTGCTTTTTCGGAAGATGGAGAAAGGAAGGTTTGCTCAATGTATGGGTCAGGAGATCCTGGCTATAAATCAACAGCAAAATTAGTTTGTGAATCTGCTATTGCTCTAGCGCAGTCTAATGACCTCCCAGGAGGCAATGAATATGGAGGAGTTCTTACTTCTGCAGTAGGACTGGGAGAAGTTTTAATAGATAGACTAAAGAATGCTGGAATTGAATTTAAAGTTCATCATTAAACTTTAAACTTTTTAAGTTTTTTCTTTACTAACTTGTGCTTTAAGGAAGCTGTTTGTATGACTCCTTCTTCGAAAGGAACCATGGCTTCACCTTGAATCAACGGTCTAAGATAATTCTTACAAGATTGAGTTATTCCAAATCCATCCTTGGATATGAAATTTTTAGGCATTTTCTTTTCTACGTTAGCTACCTTAGATAATTCGACTTTTCCAATTTCCCAAGAATAGGGTTTAGATTTCTTCCTTACAATAACTGGCATAATGGAGTTTTCACCAGAACTAGCAAATTCAACAGCAGCTTTACCAACCGCATATGCTTGATCCAAGTCTACTTGAGAAGATATATGTCTTGCAGATCGTTGCAGATAGTCTGAAACAGCCCAATGGTATTTATATCCTAATTTTTTATTAATAATTCCTGCAACTTGTGGAGCAACGCCACCAAGTTGTTTGTGGCCAAAAGAATCAACCGTTCCGGCATCGGCAAGAAATTTTCCGTTTTTGTATTTCGCGCCTTCTGATACAACTATCACGCAATAACCTTCTTTATTTACAGAATCTTTTACTTTCTTTAAGAATTTATTTTCATCAAAAGGAACTTCTGGCAACAAAATAATATGAGGAGCAGAGCTGTCTTTAGATTGCGCAAGCCCTGAAGACGCAGCAAGCCAGCCTGCGTGTCTTCCCATTACTTCGAAGATAAATACTTTTGTAGAGCTTTTAGACATACTCTTTACGTCTAAAGCTGCCTCTTTTGTAGAGGTAGCAATATACTTTGCAACAGACCCGAAACCAGGACAGTTATCTGTAAAAGGTAAATCGTTGTCTATAGTTTTAGGTATACCGATACATGTAACAGGAAATCCAGCTTCTCTCGTGTATTGAGCTATCTTGTTAGAAGTGTCTTGAGAATCACCACCTCCGTTATAAAAGAAGTATCCTATATCGTGAGCTTTAAAAACCTCAATTAACCTTTCGTATTCTCTTTTATTCTGTCTAGCATCTTTAAGTTTATGTCTGCATGAACCAAATGTTCCACCAGGTGTATGCATTAGTTTTTTAATTTCTTTAGCATTTTCAACGCTGGTGTCTATTAGATCTTCATTAAGGATTCCTACTATTCCATCTTTTCCTGCATAAACTTTTTTAATATTCTTAGACTTTCTGGCAGACTCTATTACCGCACAAGCAGTTGCGTTTATCACGGAAGTTACCCCTCCAGATTGAGCATATAGAGCATTTTTTGCTTTCATGGGTGTGATGTTACTGAAAACAAGTCTATCTTGGAATCATTCTTGATAGGTATAATCAATTTTATGGCTAAAGAAAAAATTCATATATTAGGAATATGTGGAACTTTCATGGGCGGATTGGCTATCTTAGGAAAAGAAGCCGGTCTTGAAATAAGCGGATGCGATTCTAATATTTATCCTCCCATGTCAGAACATTTAGCCGAAATGGGTATTGATATCATTTCTGGTTACGACCCCTCTGATCTACCAAAAGCTGATTTTTACGTTATAGGAAATGCCATTTCAAGAGGTAATCCTGCTTTAGAAGAATTACTCAATAGAAAAGCCAATTTAATTTCGGGACCGCAATGGTTATATAACTTCATACTCAAGGATAAAAAGGTCATAGCAGCTTCTGGAACTCATGGAAAAACTACCACAACTGCAATGATTGCTTGGATTTTTGAATACTTGAAGATTGATGTGGGTTATTTGATTGCTGGAAAACCAAAAGATTTTCAGAAATCTGCACGAAAAGGGTCTGAAGATATTTTTGTTATAGAAGCAGATGAATATGACACAGCCTTTTTTGATAAAAGATCAAAATTTATTCATTACAAACCTGACACTTTGATTGTTAATAATATTGAATTTGATCACGCAGATATATTTAAAGATATAACTGCCATACATAAAGAATTCCATAATTTGATAAGGTCAATGCCAGAGAAGGCGCAAATTATTTTTCCCACAGATGATTTAAACATAGCCAAAGTACTTAATATGGGGTGCTGGAGCAAACAAGAGAGCTATTCGTTCAAGGACAAGGCTCAAAATAATTACACTTCGGTTTTGCCAGATTATTCAGAAATAAGATTCAGGGTAGGAGCTGATGAAGGTGAATTAAAGTGGCAAATGTTTGGTGAATATAATGCTAGGAACGCTATGAGCGCAATCTTAGCAACTAACAAATATGGAGTAACTCTTAATCAATCGTTAGAAGCATTATCAAATTTTAGAGGGGTTTCTAAAAGACAAGATATTCTCATGGAAAGTGAAAATATTATTCTAATGGAAGACTTTGCTCATCACCCCACTGCTATTCAGATGACTTTGTCTGGTCTTCGAAATAAATATAAAGATCACAAAATTATAGCAGCCATAGAGTTAAGGTCTAATACTATGAAGTCTGGGCATCATGATGATGTATTAATTGAAGCCACAAAAGAAGCAGATGAAGTTTTTTGGAAAAGTGAAGATAAAACTCAAGTAGATAAATTTTTAGACTCTGATGCTAATAGGTCTAGAATAATTCAATCGGCTGAAGAAACTTCTAACGAGATAATTCAAAGTATTAAAACAAAGACTGTAATTGTTGTTATCTCAAATGCAGATTTTGATGGTTTGTCGCAAAGAATAATCCGTAAATTACAAAATGGATAAAGAAAAGGAAATTAATACTTACCCCGTATTCCCCCTTTCAATCAACGTTCTCCCAGGTGCTTACTTACCTTTGCAAATCTTTGAACCAAGATATTTAGATATGGTAAAAAATAGTTTAGCTAGAGAAGAAGGGTTCTGTATTGCCCTAGCTAAGAACGACGAGAAAGCGTATAAAGAAGAGCTACCAAATCTTCATGAAGTGGGGACTTATGTGGAGATTGTAGATTTTAATAAATTGAAGAATGGACTACTTGGAATAACTGTTAAAGGATTAAACAAAGTTAAGATTTTAGATAGATGGAAGCAAGATGATGAATTATTGCTAGCTAAGATTTCTAAATTAAAAGAATTAGGAGAAGATTTTTCAGAAGACCCCACTTATAAAGAAATATGGAGTATGTTGATAGAAATAAGTGGTCACCCCGAAGTAAAAAAATTAAACCTGGAAATAGACCTCAAGAACGCTATTAATGTCAGCTATATTCTTGGGAGTCTGCTTCCCCTTACACCTGAAGAAAAGCAGACCATGTTGGAATTAGAGAGCAGTACGGAGAAGCTCGATTACTTACAGTCCGTTATTAAAAAATTAGGCGGTTAATTAAGTTCCTGGTCGCCAATTTCCGTGAAATCCGTAGGGAATTCGATGAGGAAGCATTGCTCTTGCTATAGGCCCTGATGAAATATTCTCAGCATCGAATATCATTAAATCAGAGCGATTTTCCTTCCCTATATAGCCCAATGCAATTACAAACCCAACACCTTCAGCTGCATCAGACGATTTAGGAACGAATATAGGCTCTCCCACTGCATCATGTTCTGATAGTGTGAAGACGTCTTTATTAGTTGTCTCATAGTCGTATCTTGTGATTGAGTTAAAGCTAATTCCTTTAGGAGAATTTCCGTGGTTAGAGGCATAAATACCATAACGGTAATTTGACATGCTGTATCTTTCGTCCAGTCTAGGAAATTCACCAATATGATCATCTAGGTAGTCTTTCTTTATTGAGCCTGAGTTAGAGGTTAGATCAATTTCCCAGCGATTCAATCTTGCTTCAGCTTTTTTATTGTCAGGCGTAGATCCATCAAGGTGAGGGAATAAAGGAGCTTCTTCAAATTGCATCATATCCGCAATTATCTTATCTCCATCTGTATATGCATTCATGGGGTGGAATACGTAGCAAGGATCATCCTCTATCCATTTGATGTCTTTGACGTTTCCATTTCTAGGCATAACTCCAATCTGGCTTAATCTACTGGAGTCCCAAACAATAGGCGACAGCCCTTTGGCCACTAGATTAAAGTCAATAATTAACGGAAATATAGGGAAAATTACATGTTCAGTAGTAACGATAAAATCATGAATCATGCTGGAATAAGGAGTTTCAAATTCTGAGTAAGTTTTAAGATCCCCAGACGCATCAATTACAAAGTAAGTCATCTTATTTTCGCCAAATCCATAACTAAAGCCAAACATTTCTCCTGTTTTAGGATCAATTTTGGGGTGTGCGGTCATCGCTGAATGTAATTTACCTTGATAATTCCAAGATCCTTTCGATTCCAGAGTTATTGGATCTAACTCGAAGGGAGGATGGCCTTCTTCTAGTGCAAGAAGTTTATTGGCATGAAAAATTATATTCGTATTTGCCGTCCCGTCTTCGCCTTCAAAATCAAATATAGGATCAGGTTCCATAGGATTCATAGAATTAACTAAAGCTCTTCCCGCAGTTCTTTCTTGCTTCCATTTAGAGGTTTGCACCCATCTATTCCTATAAGATATTTTGCCGTTTTCAAAATGAAAGGCATGAATCATTCCATCTCCAGCGAACCAGTGATACTGCCCTCCCATTGGAGGAAACTGAGGATCAGGACCGTTCCTGTAGTAACTCCCAAACAAGTCTTTAGGCACTTCTCCTTCAATTATTAAATCTTGTATGTCACATTCCATTCTTAATGGAGCGTAATTGCCTTCAAGGTTAGGATGATTAGGGTAAACTTCTGTCATGGCTATTCCTCAATATATTTACGATTAAAGTACCTTACTATAACTATCAATACAACAACCCCTATTATTATTGCTATTAACCAATTAAGATTAAATTGACTATCTAGAATTGATTTTCCTGCGTAATAACCTGGAACTGTATACAATAAAGCCCATAAAAAAGAAGAAAATATCTCTACAGTTAAGAAATATTTAAAGTTCATTCCTAAAGATCCTGCAGTAAGAGGAAGTAATGGTCTGATCGGTCCAATAAACTTACCTACGAATACTCCCAATATACCGAAACGCCTCACAAAACTCCTTCCTTGAACTAATAAATTAGGATATTTATTAAATGGCCATAATTTATCAATAGATTTACTAACTCCAGTTCCAAATAGGAAGCTTAGAATATCTGCTAAAAAGCTTGCGACATAAGCTATTAATACAAGCTCAAAAACACTTAAGGTTGAGGCTGCCATTCCTGAAATAACTGCAAGCAGAACAACTCCGGGTATTATGACTCCAATTAAGGCAAAAGATTCAATAAAGGCAGCACCAAATACTCCAAGCGCAATCCATTCGGGATTGTCCTTTAACCACAAAATTACTTCATTGAACTCAAACACTTTATAATCTTTATTTTAACTATTGTTTCATTAGAATATTGCATCATGTCATACAGTAAAGATATAAATATTTATATGGATTCTTTGGGAGCTTCGGCTAAGAAAGCTTCAAGAATTCTCTCTCAAGCTTCTGAAAAGCAAAAGAACGATGCGTTATTAAGTATTGCTAAGAAAATAGATATAAAACGTCAAGACATACTAAAAGAAAACATTAAAGATCTGGAAGAAGCAAAGAAAAAGCAAATAGGAGACGCTCTAATTGATAGATTGGAATTAACCGAAGAAAGAATAGATTCAATGATTTCTGGATTGAAAGTAGTCTCAGAGCTACCTGATCCAGTAGGAGAAATAACTAAATTAAAACCTACTCCTTCAGGAATAGACGTAAGCAAGATGAGAGTTCCTTTAGGGGTTGTAGGAATTATCTATGAATCCAGACCAAATGTGACTGCGGATGCAGCCGCGCTTTGCTTAAAATCTGGGAACGCGTGCATCCTTAGAGGAGGGTCTGAAGCCATTCTTTCAAACAAAATTATTTGGGAATGCTTACAAAACGGACTTGAGGAATCAGGACTTCCTAAAGATAGTGTTCAGTTAGTAGAAACTATTGATAGGGAAGCAGTTAAAAGTTTACTTCATATGGATAAGTGGATTGACGTTATTATTCCTAGAGGTGGAAAGGGATTAGTAAAGCTAATTTCTGAAGAATCTAGAGTCCCTGTAATTAAGCATCTGGATGGTATATGTCATGTTTATATAGACAAAGACTCAGACCTAGAAAAAGCTATAAATATTGCCTTTAATGCAAAGACTTACAGGTACGGTATTTGTGGAGCCATGGAAACTTTACTTGTTCATAGAGAAGTAGCTGCAAATATACTTCCTCAGTTGTCAGAGAGGTTTCATTCAGAAGGGGTTGAATTAAGGGGCTGTAAAGCAACTCAAGAGATTATTAAAGTTAAAACTGCTAATGAGGAAGATTGGTCTACTGAATACTTGGCCCCTGTTCTGTCAGTAAAGATAGTAGGAGAAATAGAGGAAGCCATAGAGCATATTAATTCATTCGGTTCGAGTCATACTGATTCGATAGTTACAGAGAATAATGAGAAAGTTGCAATTTTCTTTGACCAAGTCGATTCCAGTTCTGTAATGCATAATTTACCTACATGCTGGGCTGATGGTTTTGAGTATGGCCTAGGTGCTGAGGTAGGAATATCTACAGACAAAATTCATGCAAGAGGACCAGTAGGATTAGAAGGCCTCACTTCGCAGAAGTTCATAGTAAAGGGTAATTCTCAACTTAGAGGGTCTTGAGTAATTCGAAATCAGAATTTATTGGTATCTTCGGCGGTACCTTTGACCCTGTACATAAGGGCCATACAGAAATTATAAAGAATTTATTTGAATTAATTCCATTAGATAAAGTAATAGTCGTTCCTAATGGAGTACCTCCCCACAGACAAGCATCTGTGAGTTCAGAAGAGAGACTTAGGATGGTTTCTTCAGCTTTTAAAAGCTCGGAAAAAGTAGTAATAGATAACAGGGAGATTAAAAAAAAGGATCCGTCATACGCAATTTCTACTTTAAGGGAGTTAATTGAAGAAAATACAGAACATTCTTTAGTGTGGATTATGGGTTCAGATGCCTTCGCTGAAATTGACAGTTGGTATCAGTGGGAAGATTTTATAAAAATGATAAATATTAT
This sequence comes from uncultured Gammaproteobacteria bacterium, assembly GCA_913042085.1. GTDB lineage: Bacteria > Pseudomonadota > Gammaproteobacteria > Magnimaribacterales > Magnimaribacteraceae. The sequence goes on from CAJWKH010000001.1 coordinate 21,784, forward strand.
TGTAATGGTTCGACCCAATCATGAAATACCTATAGAAAGTGAAGCTTATAAACTTTTGCAGAAGAGTCATACGATAGACAAAGAATCATTAAGCTCAGGAAAAGAAAAGATATTATTATTAAAAATTAGACCAATTGAAATTTCTTCTACTGACATAAGGAATAAGATATATAAAGGATCAGATGTATCGGAATTTCTATTAGAAGAGGTCAATGAACTCATAAATAAAGGGAGCTTATACCAATAAAATATGACTATATCTTTAAAGAATAAAATAATTAAAAGTTTGGAAGACATAAAGGCAGTAAACCCTGTGACAATTAATGTTAAGAAGTTAAGTTCTTTGACTGATTTTATGATCATTGCTTCCGGAACTTCCAACAGACATATTACGGCTATTAGTGAAAAAGTGATTGATGGTTTGAAGAAAAATAAGATAAAGGAAGTGAAAGTAGAGGGTCAAGGTGGAGATGATTGGGTTCTTGTAGATGCGGGGGATGTAATTGTTCATTTAATGTCTTCTGAAGCCAGAGAGTTTTATGATTTAGAGAGTTTATGGGATCCTGATTTGTAATGTTAATTAATATTGTTTGTATAGAGTCCAGTAGACCAGATTGGGCTAGGCAAGCTTTTGAGTCTTATCAATCAAAATTTAATAAATCTATTAATATTAATTGGAAGGGGTGTAAGCCAATTCAAAGAAATAAGAATTATGATATAGAAAGGGCTATTAAAGATGAAAGTGACTTGCTTTTATCTGGCACCAAGAAAGAAGACGTAATTATAAGCTTGGATAAAGAAGGAAAGAGTCTGGATACTCTTAAATTAAAAGATAATTTTGAGAATTGGCTGTCCTCTTCTAAAGATATTTCATTTCTTGTAGGCGGGCCTGATGGCCTAAGTTCTGAATGCATAAAACAGAGTCACCTATCATGGTCCTTGTCCGATTTAACTTTTCCTCACTCATTGGTACCAATTTTAATTATTGAACAAGTTTATAGAGCCTGGTCTATAACCCAGAATCACCCCTACCACCGATAGCTATGAGAACAGACCGAGATCTTACAAATAATGTAAATGATTTAAGGAGATTAAAACGGAGATCAAGTTTCTTATTTTTCTTCGTATTTTTGTTAATAGTAATTGGTTTGTCCAAGATTATTGAGCTTACAGTTTTAGACAGGCAAGAATATTTCACTGAGTCAGAAAAAAACAGAATTATCAATGTTCCTATATACCCTGCAAGAGGACTGATTAAATTATCCAACGGAGAGATTATTGCTGAAAATATAGTCACGCATGATTTATTAATAAAAAAATCGTTAGTTGATCAATCATCAACTGAAATTAATGATTTACTAAGAATTCTCTTAGAGCCTGGGCTTGAAGTTCAATCAAATGCTTCGCAAATTACTAATAGTTCAGATGAACTTATTGTAATTTCAAGACTTAGCTCAGAACAATTAGCCAAATATCAGATTAATAAAGAAAAATGGCCATTTGTAGAACTTAAAACCCAGCTAAGAAGATTTCTTCCTCATAAAAATGTCTTCTCTCATGCTGTTGGTCATTTAGGAGAAGTAACGAAAGAAGATAATAGACAGAGTCAAGGTATTAGCTATAGGCCAGGATCCTATCTAGGAAAAGTTGGTCTTGAGAAAAAATATGAGTCCGCAATGCGAGGAAAGGGAGGAGTTAGTGTCGTTGAGGTTGACGTGTTTGGCAATAAGATTAGGGAAATAGAAAGAATCTTGCCTGAAAGGCCCTTAAATATTTTTTTATCTTTAAATCTCAAATTGCAGACACTAGCCAGACAAGAATTATCTGGCAGAAAAGGTGCAATAATTGCAATTGATCCCAACACAGGATTTATTAAAGCTCTTGTTAGCTCTCCTGATTACAATCCAAATATATTAAATAAAGCAGAAAATGGTTTTCTTTATCCTAATGAGAAACAAAAGGATGCTCCTTTATTTAATAGGGCGATATCAGGATCTTATCCTCCTGCTTCAACTATTAAACCTTTCTTGGGGCTGCTGGGTTTAGAAGAAAGAGCTATTGATGTTACTACAATAATCAAAGATGAAGGGGTTTTCCAGATTAATGATGAAGGCAGAAAATATAGAAGCTGGAAAGAAGAAGGTCATGGGGAGGTAAACCTCCATAAGGCAATAGTTGAATCTTCGGACGTTTATTTTTACGAATTAGCTTTTAAGCTAACTGTAGATAAAATTTCTAATTTCTTAAGTTTATTTACTTTCGGTAAAAATACAGGCATTGATCTTATTAATGAGTCTTCAAGTATATTGCCAGACAGAAATTGGAAGCTTGGTAGTATCGGAGAGCCTTGGTTTGTAGGAGATACAGTCAATATGGGAATTGGCCAAGGATATATTACGGTTACTCCACTCCAGTTAGCTTCTTCTGTCTCCGCAATTGCAACTAAGGGAAAGATATTTAAACCAAAATTAGTTGAACGCTTAGGAGATCAAGATATTGAACCTGAACTTCTATTTTCAATTGAATTAAATAAAAAGGAGAATTGGGAAACTATAGAGAAATCAATGATTGCAGTAATTAACTCTTGGAATGGAACAGCCCACAACCTTTATAAAGAAGGAGGGCTCAAAATTGCAGGCAAGACAGGTACAGCTCAAATAAAAAGCTTAGTAGATCAAGAGTTAACGGTTCAAGAAGAGTATGAAGGCATTCGTGAAATAGAAAAGAATAGAGATCATGCACTTTTTGTAAGCTATGGGCCTTTGCCCAACCCAAACTTAACTGTTGTCGTTATTGTTGAAAATGGAGAATCCGGCAGTTCAATTGCTGCGCCGATAGCTATGAAATTAATGGAACAATATCAAAAGGAGATTCTTGCAGATGTCTAGAAGAGCCCCTCTTGATTATGAAATCAATAATCTTTTAACAAATAATTCGTATTCGTTTTCAAGGGTTTTTAAAGATTTACCTTTATTTGTATCTCTTTGCACCGTTCTTGGCTTTGGTCTATTTATGCTTTATAGCGCTAGTGGCCAGTCCATTGGGATGGTATCAAGACAATTAATTTATATTATTCTGGGCTTGTTTTTTATGCTACTGGTTGCGCAGTTAAGGCCCGAATCCTATAAGAATATATTAATGAATTCTTATTGGTTTGGTTTATTGTTGTTAGCGTACGTATTGATAAATCCAGCAGATGGTTATGCAACCAATAGATGGATTGATTTAGGGTTTTTTAACTTTCAGCCGTCAGAAATCATTCGCCTTCTTTTGCCTTTATCTTTAGTAGCTTACTTATGCAGGAGAGAATCTAGGCCTAGAATGTCTGATTGGTTTATTACAACCATAGCAGCCTTTATATGTTTCTATTTAGTCTCAAGGCAACCGGATTTAGGATCAGGACTTATAGTTTTTGTATCTGGGTTGATACCTATATTTCTAGCTGGATTGCCTTATAGAATAATTTTAGGTTATTTGGTTGGATTAGCTATTGTTGCACCATATGTTTGGTCTAATTTATTACTAGAATACCAAAGACAAAGGGTGCTAACTCTTCTTAACCCTGAGGCGGACCCTTTAGGAACAGGTTGGAACATAAATCAATCTCAAACTGCAATTGGGTCGGGAGGACTAACAGGAAAGGGGTATTTATCTGGGACACAGAGCCAGCTTGATTTTATTCCTGAAAGCCATTCTGATTTTATCTTTTCAGTTATCGCAGAGGAGCTAGGGCTTATAGGTATATTGGCAATGTTCCTTTTGTACGGGTTCATTATTTGGAGAGTATTTAGAATCAGTTATCAGTCCGAAACAAATTTTGAGAGGATTACTTGTAGCTCTTTAGGATTTATCTTTCTTTTGTATATTTTAATTAACGTATTAATGGTTATAGGTATAATCCCTGTAGTGGGAGTGCCCCTGCCTTTAATAAGCCAAGGAGGCACTTCGATAGTAGTTCATTTACTTGCTTTTGGAGTGATTTTATCAATGAAAAAGATATATAGATGATTAATAAGGGAACAATTCTACTCGCTTCTCTGGCTATGCTTTGCCTCGAGATTTCTTCAAACGAAAGTTTTGATTATTCTTCTAGGGACGACGTTAAAGAATATATAGAAGAAATATCTAACAAGCATGGTTTTGAAAGCGACAAACTTTTAGAACTTTTAGGGAGTGCTGTTTATCAAGAAAAAGTTGTAAGGATTATGAATAGGCAGCCCGAAGGGACAATGACTTGGTCTAGATATAAGGAAATGATGGTATCAGACTCTAGGATCTCTGCAGGCAAAGAATTTATAAAATTGTATAAAGAAGATTTATACAAAGCTGAAGACCTTTATGGAGTTCCTGCCGAAATAATAGCTTCTATAATAGGTATAGAAACTCGCTATGGAAGAATAACGGGAAACATTAGAGTATTAGATTCTTTGATGACGCTCTCGTTTAATTACCCAAGAAGATCAAAGTTCTTCAAGGTTCAGCTAGAAGAATTCTTGCTGTTAAGTAGAGAGGAAGGTTTTAACCCTGAATCTTTAGAAGGCTCAATTGCTGGAGCAATGGGGTACGGTCAATTTATGCCTGATAGTTATAGAAAGTACGCAGTTGACTTTGATTCAGATGGAGTAAGAGATATTATAACTAATCCAGTCGATGCAATAGGTAGCGTCGCTAACTTCTTGAGTAAGAAAGGAAGGTGGAGACCTAATACACCAATAGCAATTGAGGCCAGAAGTGTATCTAGCCAAACTAGCTTTAATTCAAAATTTAAACCTTACATGACATTAATTGAATTAAATGGAATAGGCCTTGAACCTAAGGAGAAGATTTCAGGAAATTTAAAATTTGTTCCAATATCTCTTGAACTGGATGATGGTTATGAACATTGGCTGGGTTTTGATAATTATTACTCTTTATCTAGATACAATAGAAGCAAGTTGTACGTTATGGCGGTAATAGAATTTAGTCGATCCTTATCAATATATTTATAGTGGGAATAATTAGTATGTTTAAGCATTTAAACTTTATCAAAGCAGGAATCTTATTTTTCTTATCCTTATCCATATTAGCAGAGGAGAGTTTTATTCCCGATCCTCCTTCTTTGAATGCAACTAATTATATTTTAATGGATTCTATTTCTGGAAGGATTCTGGCGGAGAAGGGCGCAGATGAAAGAATAGAGCCAGCAAGTATCACTAAGATTATGACAGGATATGTTGCTGCTGATCAGGCTGATAAAGGTTTTGTGGGCTTATCTGATGAAGTTTTTATAAGCGAGAATTGCTGGAGAAAACAAGGATCTAAGATGTTTATAAGAGAAGGCACAAGAGTTTTACTGTCTGATCTTATGAAGGGTATGGTTATCCAATCCGGAAACGATGCAAGCTGTGCTATAGCAGAACATGTAGCCGCATCTGAAGAAGGATTTGTTCAATTGATGAATTTGTATGCTCGCGAAATGGGCTTAAAAAATACCCAGTTTAGAAACGAAAGTGGATGGCCAGATCCTGAACATTTTTCTTCTGCAAGAGATTTAGCTATTCTTTCAACAAACCTAATTAACAAATTTCCTGATCATTACTCTCTTTATAAAGAAAAATACTTTACTTTTAATGAAATAAAACAAAGAAATAGGAATAGTCTTTTGTGGCAAGATGATTCTATAGATGGAATAAAGACTGGCCATACTGAGAGCGCAGGGTATTGTCTAGTTTCTTCTGGAGTAAGAAATGATACTAGGCTAATTTCAGTTACTCTTAGAAGTTCTTCAGAGAAAGCAAGATTAACTGATAACAGAAGGCTATTAGATTACGGATTTAGATATTTTAGGACCAAAAAAATTCTTACAAGAGATTTATCTTTGTTAAAGGAGCAAGTGTGGGGTGGGGAAGAGGAACAGGTTAACCTTTCTTCTGGAGAAGATCTCTACCTGACTCTTTCACCCAGAGATTTCCAAAGAGTAGAACCAAAGATCTCTTTAAACGATTATTTACAAGCCCCTATTATTAGAGGCCAGGTAGTTGGAAAAATAGATCTTCTTTTAGATGGAGAATCATTAGCTACCGTAGATGCTATAGCGATGGAAGAGGTTAGTTCGTTAGGTTTTTTTGGCAGAGCGTGGTCTAACATTAAACTTCTTACCTATAGATTCTTGATTGAAGAGTAACTAACTACTTTATGTGGACCTATCTAAATGGAGAATTTATTCCTAAGGAGGAAGTAAGAGTCTCTCCTTTTGATAGAGGTTTTTTATTTGGCGATAGTGTTTACGAAGTTATTCCTTCATACAACAATAAACTTTTCTTATTTGATGAACATTTAGAAAGATTAAAAAATTCATTATCAATCACAAACATTCCTATTCCTGATCCTCTAAAAGATTTACACCCATTGATAATGGAATTACTTAAAAAGAATCAATTTTCAAATCAAGCTATCTATATTCAAATAACAAGAGGGGTAGATCCGGTAAGATCACACGTTTCTGCTAGCACAACTATACCAACTCTTTTTATGAGTTCAGCGGAATTAGAAATTAACCCTTATCGAGGAAGCTCTCATAAAGAAGGTTTAAAAGTAAAACTTGAAGAGGATATTCGTTGGAAGAGATGCGATGTAAAGGCAACAACTTTACTTCCAAATATCATTCCCTTTCATCGTGAAGATGAATCTGACACAGACGAAATTTTATTTCATGATGGAGAGAAAATAAATGAAGGATCCAAGTCTAATTTTTTCTTTGTTTTTGATGACTTAATTGTTACACCGCCTAAAGAGCAAAATATACTTCTAGGAGTAACTAGAAATTATATCTTGAAAAGATTATCAGAAGAAGGATTCAAAGTATTCGAGAAAGAAGTCAGAATAGAAGATTTGAATAAAGCCGATGAGATATGGGTAACTAGCTCTACCAAAGAAATACAGCCAGTTCACCAAGTTGATAACAAGGTTTTACCGAGAAAAGAATTAGAAGAATATTATTGGCATAAAACCTTGAAAATCCTAGAAGAAGACTTAAAAAGTAATTGCTAGATCTCTAATTGCCTGCCAAGGATTTTTAGATGAAAGACCTTTGATGGACGCGTCTATTTCTGCAATTTCTAACAATGATTGTTTTAATTTCTTTTTGTTGAGTTGATTAACTCTCTTAGTCAAAGTTTCTAAATAATGCCTTGGCCCCCATATATTTTTTGTTGAGTTGTCTTCCATAACTTTATAGAGGTTATTAATTTCTTTAGTTAGGGCCCATAAAATAAGAGTAGGTTGTGTTCCTTCTGATTTAAGTGATTCAATGATTTGAAAGGTTCTATTTTTGTTTCCTGAAACAAATGCATTTGATAGATCAAAGATTCCATATTTTGATGCGTTAGATATGGAATCTTCCATCTCCTTTAAACCTATCTCTATATTTGGATAAAGTAAAGCAAGCTTAATGATTTCTTGAGTAGCAGCTAAAAGGTTGCCTTCAGTTTTTTCTGAAAGTAATTGAGCTGCATCATTTTTTATTAGCACATTTGAATCATTTGCTCTGTTCTGAATCCATTTAGGCATTGAATTAAGAGGAATAGGGTTTTCAACTACCATTATTCCGTTTTCTTCTAGGCTCTTGGCCCAGGCTGAAGATTGCGATTTTTTATCTAGGCCTTCTGCAGAAACAATTAGTAATTTATTTGGATTAGGATCCAAAGAATATTCCTTAAGAGCTTTAGAGCCTTTATTACCTGGACCAGAACCAAGCAATTTAATTTCAATTATTTTTTTTGAACCAAACAAATCCAAATTTTCATTATTAGAATCGAGGAAAGACCAATCCATATCTTTTGAAACTACGTAAGTTGTTTTTTCATCAAAATTAGAATCTTTTGCAGCCAGGAGTACCGAGTCTATTAATGAAGTCAGTTGTATTGATTCTTCAGCAAAAAATAAATAAACCGGATTCAGTTCTTTGCGAACTAACTCTCTAAGGTCCTTAGAATTAGTTTTCATTATCTTTTGATGCTAAAAGGAATTCCATATTCTTAATACCATCATTAATAAAGTTTCTTACTAAGATCTTCTCTTCTCTTTCCATAGACAGCAGATCTGACTGATTAAAACTTAAGTATTTAGTAGACTCATAAATATGCTCAATAATGATCTTCTTTTTACTAGAAAGTTCGTAGGAGATTACATAGTCCAGTCTTGCCTGAGTTGTTCTCGCACCAGCACCTATAGCTCCAGAAAATTTATTTAATTTATGGAACTTAATTCTAATTATTAGGCCATTCTTGTTTTCTATATTCTTAGCCCTAAAGATCTTATTGCCTTTAGCTTTTAATTGAGAAATTAATTCTAGATTTAAATCTGAGTTATCTGATATAAGCACTAGATCTTGTTGTAATAACTCGCTTGAGCTTTCTCTTAGAGAGTAGCCACATGACGACAGAAGAAATAAAGTTATAAAAAAACAAGAAAAGATAAATTTCTGCGAAAACCTCATAAAACGATATTAATTAGTTTTTCAGGGACGTAGATTATTTTCTTAATTTTTGAATCGGAGATATGTTTTTTTGTATTTTCATCTTCTAAAGCTATTTTTTTAATTTCCTCTTCTTGAGCATCTGGATCCACATCTATTTCTGATCTTAATTTCCCATTTACCTGAATAACTATTTTCATAACATCCTCTTCAAGCATTTCTTCTTTTGCTTCAGGCCATTGGGCGTCTACAATCAGATTATCTTGATTTAATTGCCACCATAAATGTTGAGATAAATGAGGGGTTATAGGGGAGAGCATTAGGATGATTGCTTTTATTGCTTCATCCGCTGCTTTTCTCTTATCAGTTACAGCATCCGCAAGCAAGAATTCGTTCGGTATATTATTTGATAATTCCATGATAGCTGCTATTGCTGTATTAAAGCTGTGTCTTCTCAGGTAATCATCCTTTACCTTTTTTAAGACCTGGTGAGTTTTTAATCTAAGTTTTTTTATTTCTGGATCTTCAGATTCCATTTCAGTGGTATCAGGGATTTCAGCATTTATATGTGTATGAACAAGTTTCCAAATTCTATTGATAAATCTATAAGCTCCTTGGACTCCTTGGTCAGACCATTCAAGAGACTGATCTGGAGGAGCAGCAAACATAACAAATAACCTAACAGTATCTGCACCATACTTTTGAATTAGATCTGCTGGGTCAACAGTATTTCCTTTAGACTTAGACATCTTGGATCCATCTTTAAGCACCATGCCCTGGCAAAGTAAGTTTTTAAAAGGTTCATCTCCTTCGACGATTCCAAGATCTCTTAAGCACCTAAAAAAGAACCTTGAATAGAGAAGATGAAGGACGGCATGCTCTATACCTCCAATATATTGATCTACGGGAAGCCAATACTTTGCCCTATCATCCAGCATAGAGTTTTCACTATCAAAGCTGGCAAATCTGGCGTAATACCAAGAAGATTCAAAAAAAGTATCAAAAGTATCAGTTTCTCTTTTTAGAGATTTACCATCTTGTTCAATATTCGTGAATTCTTCCATGTCTTTCAATGGAGAATTAACGCCTTTAAATTTAACTTCTAAAGGAAGCTTTACTGGCAAATCTTTAGCAGGAACAAAGCCTTTTTCGTCTTTTAGGATAGGTATTGGTGACCCCCAATATCGTTGTCTAGATACTCCCCAATCTCTTAGTCTGAAATTTGTAGACCTTTTACCGCAATTTAATTCATTTGCTTTTTTTTCTATTGCCTTAAAGGCTTCTTCAAAAGATAGGCCATTAAACTCATCAGAGTTTATTAATTTATTTTTTTCAAGAATAGCTTCTTTATTTATGTCATCTTTTTCATTTCCCTCTATAACTTGTTTGATAGGTAGGTTATATTTATTAGCAAATTCAAAATCTCTTTGGTCGTGACCTGGTACCGCCATTAGAGCGCCTGATCCATAATCACTTAGGACAAAATTTGCAATCCATATAGGCAACTCTTCTTTTGTAAACGGGTGAATGGCTTTAAATGGAGTTTCAATACCCTTTTTATCTTGCTTAGCTATATCTGCTTCAGCAGTTTTAACTTTATTAAGTTCATTTATAAAATCTTTTACCTCATCATTTTCTTTTGCCATTTCCAAACTTAAATAATGAGAAGTAGAAATTGCTATAAAAGATGCTCCCATTATTGTGTCAGGCCTAGTAGTAAAAATTTCTATATGTTTCTTTGTTCCTTCAATTTCAAAACTAAATTCCATACCCTCTGATTTACCTATCCAATTTTTTTGCTGAATCCTTACTTGGTTAGGCCAGCCTTCAAGTTTATCAGTGCCTTCAAGCAACTCCTCGGCGTAATCAGTAATTTTTAGAAACCATTGCTTAAGAGTCTTTTTTTCAACATCAGCACCTGATCTCCATCCTTTCCCATCTATAACTTGTTCATTGGCCAGAACTGTTTGATCTACAGGGTCCCAATTTACTTCTGCTTCTTCTTGATAAGCTAAGCCTCGCTCTACCAATTGTAAGAAAAACCATTGCTCCCATTTATAATAATCTTCATCTGAAGTAGCAAATTCTCTTTTCCAGTCATAAGCAAATCCCATTCTCGAGAGCTGAATTTTCATGTTCTTTATATTCTCCCGGGTCCATTCTGATGGTTGAATTTTATTTTTAATGGCTGCATTTTCTGCAGGAAGACCAAATGCATCCCAACCCATGGGTTGTAGAACATTTTTCCCTAGCATTCGTTGAAATCTGCTTATCACATCTCCAATGGTGTAATTTCTGACATGACCCATGTGTATAGACCCACTAGGGTAAGGAAACATGCTTAAGCAGAAGAATTTTTCTTTTTTTGGGTCTTCTGTAACTGAAAAAGTCTCGTGCTCCTTCCAGTATGATTGTATTTCTTCTTCTATCTTGGCAGGATCATAAGGAATATCTGTGTCCGCCATTTTATCCTTTGTCCTTATTAATATTTTCTAAATAGTTAATACTTACGCCGCCTTTTATAAAGTTTGGATCATTGACTAGTTGCCTATGCATATCAAGGTTTGTGTCTATACCTAGAATATACATTTCATCCAGAGCTCTTTCTAGTCTAGCTCTAGCGTCTTCTCGGTCATTCGCTCTACAGATAACTTTCGCAATTAATGAATCATAATAAGGAGGAACAACATAATCTTTGTATAAATGTGAGTCCATTCTGACACCTATTCCACCTGGGGCATGGTATTCAATTATTTTTCCAGGAGAAGGAATAAAAGTTTCAGAGTTTTCAGCGTTTATTCTGCATTCAATAGCATGTCCTTTCATGACTATATCTTCTTGCTTAACAGATAAAGTCTCATCTCTTGCTATTCTCAGTTGGAGCTTGACCAGATCTAATCCAGTAACACTTTCCGTTACAGGATGCTCTACTTGGATTCTTGTATTCATTTCAATAAAGTAAAAATTATTATTCTCATAAAGGAATTCAAATGTTCCTGCGCTTTCATAATTCATCTTCTTACATGCATCTATGCACTTGGCGTAAATTTCTTCTCTTTTTTCATCATCTATACCAATGGCTGGAGCTTCTTCAATAACTTTTTGGTGTCTTCTTTGCAATGAGCAGTCTCTATCACCAAGGTGCAATACGTTACCTTTCCTATCAGCCAATACTTGAACTTCTATGTGTCTTGGGTTTTCAAGAAATTTTTCCATGTACACGGTTGAATCTCCGAAGGCTATTGCTGATTCTTGTTGAGTTAGTTCTATTGCACTTTCTAAGTCTTCTTTAGAGTTCACTACTCTCATTCCTCTGCCACCTCCACCAGAAGCGGCTTTAATAATTATAGGGTAGCCAATTTCTTCAGCTTTTTTATGCGTATCTTCTTCAATTGGGCCTGTTGAACCCGGCACTATTGGCAAACCAGCCTCTAAAGCAAACTCTTTTGCTGAAACCTTATTTCCCATCATTCTTATCGCAGCAGCTGGAGGACCAACAAAATCAAATCCACTTTTTTCAACCTTATCTGCAAAATCTGGGTTTTCAGATAAGAAGCCATATCCAGGATGCACTCCGTCAGCACCAGATAACTCCATGGCACTAATAATCGCTGGAATATTTAGATAGCTTTGAGAGGAATCTGCCGGACCAATGCATATTGATTCATCAGCCATTTTAACGTGCATGAGATCTTTATCTGCTTCGGAATAAGCCGCTACTGTTGGAATTTTTAGTTCCTTTGCAGCCCTTAAAATGCGTAGAGCTATTTCGCCTCTATTAGCAATTAATAGTTTATTAATCATTTATTCAGCGATTTCAAATAGAGCTTGTCCGTACTCCACCGGTTCTGAATTTTCTACTTTTATAGAGACAACTTTGCCAGAAAATTCTGATTTAATTTCATTCATCATCTTCATCGCTTCAACGATGCACACAACATCTCCCTCGGCGACTAAATCACCGACATTAATAAAAGGTTTGGAACCTGGAGAAGCTGAGGCGTAAAAGGTTCCTACCATAGGCGACGTAATAAAATTTCCTTCTTCTGATTCTTGGCTTACCTCTTCTTCAGGAGTAACTGAAGTAGACATTTGAGGAACTGCTACGGATTGAGAAGAAGAAATATTGTTTATATTTCCATTACTTTTTACTAGCCTAACCGACTCTTCCCCTTCTTGAATTTCAATCTCTTCAAGATTAGAATTTTCTAACATTTCTATTAATTTTTTGACTTTTCTTATGTCCATTTCTTACCTCGTATTTAAGAGTATTTCTTAATTCCTGAATCTAATGCTAATTCATATCCTTCTACGCCCAAGCCTGATATAACCCCCTCAGCAATATCTGATAAGAAAGATTTTTGTCTGAAATCTTCTCTGCTATAGATATTAGAAATATGCACTTCTATAAAAGGTATGCCAACTCCAGATAGAGCATCTCTAATGGCTATGCTGCTGTGAGTAAAGGCTCCAGGATTAAATATTATGAATTTTACGTCCTCTTTTTTTGCAAGATGTATTTGCTCCACTAAGTCATGCTCAGCATTACTTTGATAACATATCAGTTCTTGTCCGCAGGCAGATGCTTTAGAGTCTAATTTCTTTTCAATTTCTTCAAGAGTTACTGAACCATATATTTCAGGTTCTCTGGAACCCAATAGGTTAAGGTTCGGTCCATTTAGTAGCATGAATTTAGACATATTTAGTGCTTTTTTAAAGAATTTAGTGAATTTTAAATAATATTAGATCTTATTGATACCTTTAAGTTCCTTTATTAATTAAAATTTCACCATTATTTATAATTAATTCTTTGTTGATTAAAGGGTAGCAAAACCCTTTCTCATTGCAGCCTTGATACTTTACTGTGATTTTTCTAGTTAGCGGATTTATAACAAAAGATTTTGTAATTTTTTTGTAAAAAACTTCAACCTCTCCAAAATACTCATCTGATATAAGTATAGGAGCTTCCATAGTGTTAATCTCTAGAATATCTTCTGGAAGAATATTGATCTGAAATTTATCTTTATATAGAAAGCAGTTTTCTTTCAAGTCCCATGTAAGTATGATTCTGTCTTCTTTTTGAAAAGCAGAGAATATAAAGGATTCATCAGCAGGTAAAATATCTTGAGGGCCCTTTAAGACCTCTCGGATGGAAGAACTAGATAAGGAATCTGCATATATGGAGCAAGGAAAATAGATGGTAAGACCAATTATTAAGAATAAATTTTTTATTATTTTTAGCATATTTATATATTGCTTAGTAATACCTGGATGTAATGATACTAGTAAACTTGGCATTATTATAAAGGATGCTCACTTATACCTCCCATTAAAAGGTGCTGATATGTCTGCTGGTTATTTAAGATTAGAAAACAATCAAATTAAAAAAATAGTAATTAGTTCTATAGAATGTGAAAAAGTAAAAGCCAGTATTCATGAAACAATTTTAAACTCAGATGGCGTGATGAAAATGAAGAAATTACAAAGGTTTGCTGTTGAAGCTGAATCAAATCTAAATTTTATGCCCGGAGGAAAACATATAATGTTTTCTGGGTTAAAAGAATTCAAGGAAAGTATTCTGGTGTGCACATTCTTGTCTAATACCGGAATAGAAATTCCTTTTACCTTCGAGGTTCTAAAAAATGAACGATAATTTACTAAATGTTCAGAATTTATCTGTAGAATTTTCTTCAAAAGGTGATTCTTTTCTTGCTGTTAACAACATTTCCTTTGGAATTGGAAAAGGCAAGACGCTTTCTCTTGTAGGTGAATCTGGATCTGGAAAATCAGTTACGGCCCTTTCTGTTCTGCAGCTCTTACCTGAAGGTTCCGCTAGTCATAATCAAGATTCTTCAATTAAGTTTGAAGGTAAAGAAATTATTGGAAGCTCAAAAAGCTTTATAACCTCATTAAGAGGAAACAGAATATCAATGATTTTTCAGGAACCCATGACTTCTCTAAATCCTTACCAAAGAGTAGGAGATCAAATAGATGAAACATTAAAAATACATGGAGGCTTGAATTCCAAGCAGGCTAGAGAGCGAACCATAGAGCTCCTTGAAAAGGTAAAAATTCCTGAACCCAAAAAAAAGGTCATTTCATATCCTCACCAGCTTTCAGGAGGTCAAAGGCAAAGAGTTATGATTGCTATGGCTTTAGCAAATGAGCCAGAGCTGTTAATAGCTGATGAACCAACAACCGCTTTGGACGTAACTGTAGAAAAAACTCTTTTAGAGTTATTAACCGAACTTCAAGAAGAATTTAATATGTCTATTCTTTTCATAACTCATGATCTAAATATAGTCAAAAAATTCTCAGATGATGTTTGTGTAATGAAAGAAGGTGAAATAATTGAAGCTGGATCAGTTAATGAGATTTTTTCTAACCCAAGCCACGCTTACACTAAGAAATTATTAGATTCAATTCCAAGGAAAAAAGAAACACTTAATGAAGAAGGTGAAATTTTGCTTGATGCTGGTCAGGTAAATATAAATTATGTTGTGGCGAGAAATCTTTTTGGAAAACCTAAAGAATTTCTTAACGCAGTCAAGAAGGTTGATATAAAGATATATAAAGGTTCTACGACTGGTTTAGTTGGGGAGTCTGGTTCGGGGAAATCTTCTCTAGCAAGAGCTTTATTAGGAATAGAAGCTGCAGACGGTTCAATTGAATTTGATGGAATAGATATTAAGGATTTAGATCTAAAAAGCATGAGAGGCTTTAAAAAAGATTTCCAAATCGTGTTTCAAGACCCATTTGGTTCTCTGTCTCCTAGAATGACTATTGGAGAGATAATAGGAGAAGGATTAAAGGTTCATGAACCTGAATTATCTAAGGAAGATAGGCTTAATAAGATAATAAGAGCACTAAATGATGTTGAGCTAGATGAAAGTTCCTACTCTAGGTTTCCGCATGAACTTTCTGGAGGCCAACGTCAAAGAGTTGCAATAGCGAGAGCAATAATACTTAGACCTAAACTAATCCTCTTGGATGAACCTACTTCTGCGTTAGATGTATCAATCCAGATGCAGATACTAAATCTGTTGAAGGATTTACAA
Source organism: uncultured Gammaproteobacteria bacterium (assembly GCA_913042085.1). Taxonomy (GTDB): domain Bacteria; phylum Pseudomonadota; class Gammaproteobacteria; order Magnimaribacterales; family Magnimaribacteraceae. Next base: position 37,297 of record CAJWKH010000001.1, read on the forward strand.
AGCAAGCTCGGTTTAGCTTACTTATGCATTAGTCACGATTTAAGAGTTATTAGATTCCTTTCAGATCAAGTATACGTCATGAAAGACGGAGTAATTGTTGAATACGGTTCTTCTGAAGAAGTTTTTGAAGACCCTAAAGATGAATACACGAAAGAACTTTTAGCTGCTTCAATTGCATAAAATATTTTATTCTGAGTTTCTGACTTATAATTAAGTAATGTCCAAGGACAATAGAAAACATTCTTCAAAGATAGTAGACGGAGTAGAGCAAGCTCCATCAAGGGCTATGCTAAGGGCTGTAGGCTTTGAAAATGAAGATTTTAACAAACCGCAAGTCGGAGTTGCTTCAACCTGGAGCATGGTTACTCCTTGCAATATGCATATTGATAAATTGGCAGATTCCGCAGTAAAAGGTGTAAACGAATCAGGCTCTAAAGCTGTCATTTTTAACACAATTACTGTTTCAGACGGAATTTCAATGGGAACTCAAGGCATGAGGTTTTCTTTAGTTTCTCGTGAAGTTATAGCCGATTCAATAGAAACCGTAGTGGGTGGTCAAGGATTTGACGGCTTAGTGACCATAGGAGGGTGTGATAAGAATATGCCAGCCTGTTTAATGGCCATGGCAAGACTAAATAGACCTTCAGTTTTTGTTTATGGGGGCAGTATAAAACCAGGGAAAGGAAGAACGGATGTGATATCTGTTTTTGAGGCCGTTGGGAAGCATTCAGAAGGGAATATTTCTGATATTGAATTATTAGATATTGAATCAAGCGCAATCCCAGGACCAGGTTCCTGCGGTGGTATGTATACAGCAAATACTATGGCTTCAGCCATAGAAGCTATGGGTATGAGTCTACCAAACAGTTCGGCACAAGAAGCTACTTCTAAAATGAAGTTAGTAGATTCCATGGAGGCAGGAAAAGCTGTAAGCAACTTAATTAATCTTGATCTAAAACCAAGAGATATTATGACGAAAGAAGCTTTTGAAAATGCAATATCTATGGTGATTGCACTTGGCGGTTCTACAAATGCAGTATTACATTTAATTGCTATAGCCCATGAAGCTAAAGTAGACCTTTCTTTAGATGACTTTGAGAGACTAGGTAAAAGAACACCAGTGCTTGCTGACCTAAAACCTAGCGGGAATTATTTAATGTCTGAATTAATTGAAATTGGAGGTATTGTTCCTCTAATGCGAAAGATGCTTGAAAAAGAACTTTTACATGGAGATCAAATGACAGTTACAGGTAAAACTCTAGAAGAAAATCTTAGTGATTCAAAAAGTTATCCTGACGGTCAAGAAATAGTAAAAGAATTTGATAATCCAATTAAGAAAGATAGTCACTTACGTATTCTTTATGGCAATTTGGCTCCTGAAGGAGCTGTAGCAAAGATTTCCGGAAAAGAAGGGCTGGCATTTGAAGGTAAAGCCAGAGTATTTGATTCTGAAGAAACTGCCATGGAAGGAATAATGAAAGGCAAAATAAATGAAGGTGATGTATTAATAATTAGATATGAAGGCCCTAAAGGAGGGCCTGGTATGAGAGAAATGCTAGGACCCACTTCCGCGATAATGGGAAAAGGATTAGGGGATAAGGTTGCATTCTTAACAGATGGAAGATTTTCTGGCGGTACTCATGGTTTTGTAGTTGGTCACATTTCTCCTGAAGCTTACGAAGGAGGGCCTCTAGCATTAGTCAGGGATGGAGATTCCATAAATATTGATGCGAGCTCTAACCAGATCAACGTCTCTATTTCCGATAAAGAAATAAAAGAAAGAAGAGATTCTTGGGAGTGCCCTAAAAAGAATAAAGAAACAGGCGTTTTAGGAAAATACAGATCATTAGTAACTTCTGCTTCGCAAGGGGCAGTAACTACAAAAAATTAATTTTATAAAGTTAGTTGAAAAAAAATAAAATAGACCCAATAATAATATCTACAAGATGAACCTTTCAAGATTTTTTCAAATCAAGACTTCCAAGGAGGAAATATGAACGTTGTCACGTTGACTGATGACAATTTTGAAAGCGAGGTAAATTCCTCAGAAAAGCCAGTTTTGGTAGATTATTGGGCTACTTGGTGTGGCCCTTGTAAGATGGTTGGACCTATAGTTGAGGAGATTGCCATAGAATTTTCTGATCAACTTAAAGTTGGAAAATTAGATGTAGATAACAACCAGGCCTCAGCTGCGCAACACAACGTAATGAGTATTCCTACCCTTGCAATCTTTAAGGGGGGAGAATTAGTAGCTCAACAAGTAGGTGCTTTAAGTAAAACCCAGTTAACAGAATTTATAGAATCTAATTTATAGAAAAAGCTAGACTCTCTTATACAAGGGTGATAGATTAAATCTGTCCCGAAAATCTTTTTTCAAAAAAAACCCCTTTTTTTCTTCATCCGGATAATTTATGCAATTAACAGAACTTAAAAAAATGCCAGTCGAACAACTCATAGAGTTAGGCGAGGAATGTGGCATAGAAAATGCTTCCAGAGCAAAGAGGCAGGACATTGTATTTGGAATACTTAAGAGTAAGGCCAAGAATGGAGAAGACATTGAAGGCGAGGGCGTATTGGAAATTCTTCAAGATGGTTTTGGTTTCTTAAGATCTCCAGACTCTTCGTATTTAGCTGGACCAGATGATATTTATGTCTCTCCTAGTCAAATAAGAAGATTTGGTTTAAGAACGGGCGATACTATCCAAGGCAAGATTAGATCACCAAAAGACGGGGAAAGGTATTTTGCTATTTTGAAGATAGAACAAATTAATTTTGAAGAGCCAGATAAAACCAAAAATAAACCTTCCTTTGAAAATCTAACGCCTTTATTTCCTGACGAAAGAATGTTTTTTGAATTAGGAACAGGAAGTACCGAAGATTTATCTTCAAGGGTAATAGACTTAACTGCCCCTACTGGTAAAGGACAAAGGTCCTTAATAGTTTCCCCGCCAAAAGCGGGAAAAACCTTACTACTTCAGAGCATCGCTCATTCAATTGAAAGAAATAATCCTGAATGCAAAATCATGGTGCTTTTAGTTGACGAAAGACCAGAAGAAGTTACTGAAATGAAAAGATCTGTAAAAGGAGAAGTTATTGCTAGCACTTTTGATGAAGCTCCTACTAGGCACGTACAAGTGGCTGATATGGCTATAAATAAAGCCAGAAGATTGGTTGAGCATAAACACGATGTTGTTATTCTTCTTGATTCAATTACGAGATTGGCAAGGGCATATAATTCAACTCAAGCGGCATCTGGAAAAATACTAACTGGCGGTGTTGATGCAAATGCTTTACAAAAACCAAAAAGATTTTTTGGAGCAGCAAGAAATATTGAAGGTGGAGGAAGTTTAACCATAATAGCAACTGCATTGATTGATACTGGGTCAAGAATGGATGAAGTGATTTTTGAAGAGTTCAAAGGAACTGGTAATTCCGAAGTTAATCTGGACAGAAAGATTGCTGAAAAAAGAGTCTTTCCTGCTATCAATATAAGGAAAACAGGAACAAGAAGAGAAGATCTGCTTACCAGTGACCTTGAACTAAGAAATATAACTGTCCTTAGAAAGCTTCTAAATGAGATGGATGATACGGCAGCCATGGAGTGGGTTCTGGATAAACTCAAAGACTACAAGACTAATGCTGAGTTTTTTGAGTCAATGAAGAGAAAATAATTAATTAATCTTCTTTCTTTACCGCTTTTACTTTTTTTGTAAAAAAAAGTTTATCTATTAGTCCTATTATTAAAACTAATAGTAGGGTTAATAAAACAATCAAAGATATAACCATTTCTGAATTTAAGAGGATTTCCTTATTTAGGAACTTGACGTTAGTTTCTTGAAATATATTTAATTTCCCATAAGAGAATAGCGAAACTGTAGTCGCAATAATTATTGAAATTAAATATAGTCTAGCTCTCATATAGACAATAGTGAGTTTGGCCTCCTTTTGACTCCTTCAGTAAATTTAAACCTTCCGTTATTTCTATTAAATTTAGTTCTTTTTCACATTCTAAGTAAATTAAGGCTTTTGGGGATAATATATTTTTTGACTTAATGAAATCCAACGATCGCTGAATTAAATTTTCTCTGAAGGGAGGGTCTAAGAATAATAGATCAAATTGATAAGGTAAATTATCAAAATCCACAGAAAAAACATTTGCATTTAAGACATGACTGGACTGCTGTACTTTTAACCTTTCAAGATTTGATTTTAAAGAGTCAGTTTGACTTTTTTGCTTCTCTACAAAAACTACCTTTTCTGCACCTCTTGATAACGCCTCTATGCCCAAGGATCCAGTGCCAGCAAACATATCTAAGCAAGTCTTCCCTTCCAGATTATTTAGCAGCCAGTTAAATAATGTTTCTTTGGTTTTACTTTCAGTGGGCCTTATAGATTTATTTAGTTTATAGGGCAGCTTAGAACCCCTTAGGCTTCCTCCAGTAATTCTAGTTGTGGCTTGTTTTTTAGGCACATGGGCAATATTATTCTTTTTACGGTCACTAGTAACTATATTTGAAGTAGTGATTAATTCATAAATGGATAATTCAAAAGTTCAAGAAGACTTCTTAATGGCAATGAGAGGTGCAACCTCTACGGTGAATGTTATTTCAGCGAAACTAAATGAGGAACGTCATGCAATGACAGCTACTTCTGTGGCCTCATTATCTTTAAGCCCTCCAGCTATGATTATCTGCGTAAATAAAGAAGCTTCTATTCATAATATTTTAAGAAAGGATAAAAAGTTTGTTATAAATGTTTTATCAAATAAACAACAAAATCTTTCCGAGTTATGTAGCAGTACCGAAGAAGGAGAGTCTAGATTTAAAGATGGAGGATGGATTACGGAAGACGAAATAGTTTTTAATGACAATTCCGTTTCAAACATTATTTGTAATTGCACTGGCGTTGTAGACCACTCAACTCATTCCGTTTTTTTTGGGGACGTTATGGAAGTAAAGAATAATAACCAAGGCAGAGCTCTACTGTATTGTGCAGGGAGATACTTAGTTGATTAAAAAATTTATTTATCTTTCAATTATGTTAATCAATTCTTTTGTTCTTGGAGCTTCAGAATCTAAAGTTTATTTTATAAATTTACAAGACGGAGAGATTGTTGAGAACCCAATTTTTATTCAGTTTGGTCTTTCTGGGAAGGGAGTTGCACCAGCAGGAGTCAATATAGAAAATACTGGGCATCATCATCTTCTTATTGATGTAAAAGCTATAGACTTTTATATGCCAATACCGTCTAGTAAAAACCATCTACATTTTGGTGGGGGTCAAACAGAAACTTCAATAGAATTAGCACCTGGAGAACATGAATTACAACTTGTTCTAGGTGACTTATATCATGTACCTCATTCTCCTCCAATAACATCTAATAAAATAAAGATAATAGTAAAATAAATGAGGAAATTTTCTAATTTCTTATCAGCACTCTTCTTGTATCTTCCTTGTGCTTTGTTATCTGCCGAAATAACCGTAGATGGTAAGTTAGATGAAGATGAGTGGGGTGAGGCCAAGCAAATTACTACTTTCTATGAAGTTTTTCCCTACACTTTAAATCCAGTAACAGATATAAAAACAATTATATTGATCCAGGAGTCTGAGGAGGGGATATTCTTTGGATTTAAGAACTATCAGTCCAATGAGAGTATGAGATCTCAAAGTCATCAGAGAGATAATGAAAGATCTATTGCAGATAAGAATGGAGTAACTATAGATTTTGATGCAGATAAATTAACGGGCTATCAGTTTTTTGTCTCTTCTAGCGGCTCCATTGGAGATGCTACTTATAAAAATGAAAATGATAGAAGTTATGACTGGGACGCTGACTGGCTTTCTGCTGTAACTATTGAAGACGGGGTTTGGTATTCAGAGATGTTTATACCTTGGACTGTGGCGCCAATGAAGGCCCAGTCGGGCAATAAGAGAAAAGTTAGGATGGCCTTTTATAGGATGTTGGCAGGACCCCAAAAAGTTATTGCCACTATAAAAGGCAGCTCTCATCAAAATATATACCTTTCCGTTTTTAACAATTACGCCTTTAACAACTATCAAGCATCAAGCTTAGATTTTTTTCCTTATCTAACGATTAATGAGGACAGGATTCATGGAGAAATTGATAATAAAGTAGGCGCTGAGATTTTTTGGAAAATTGATTCAAGCAAACAATTAAATACCACCCTTAATCCTGATTTTGGGCAAGTAGAAAGCGATGACGTAGTTGTCAATTTCTCCGCTACAGAAACTTTTTATTCTGATAAAAGACCTTTCTTTTCGGAAAACCATGGTTTATTTGACGTTACTGCATATAGATTTCTTTATGTTATTAATACTAGACGTATTGGCGGAACGCCAGACTATGATTGTTCTAAGTTTCTAGATGCTCAAAAGGATAGCTGTCTCAATAATCAGATAGGAGCAAATGATATTGATTATGCTTTGAGATATTCACAACAAGGTGAATCTTTAGACTTCGGATTATTGGGCGCTTCGGAGGCTGACGAAAAATTTAGCACAGGAAAGGACTTCTATTCAGTGCGTTTAAGGACTAAAAAAGATGATTTAACTATAGGTTATCTGGGAACATATGTAGATAGACCGGTTCTAGATAGAACGGCACAAGTTAATTCCGTTGATTTTGATTATAGGCCATCTCAAGTATTAAGAATTAATGGGCTGTTAGTTAATTCCAAGGTAGATGATGAGAATGGATACGGGTTTGACTTTGGTTTGGGGTATGACCCAGATAAGACAAAGCATTTTGGTTTTGGCCTTTATTATTTTGATGAAAATCTTAATGTTAATGATATGGGGTATTTGGTTAGGAATGATTGGCTGATGTTTGGCGGTAGATATCAAATTAAGAAAACTGATTTCAGTTCCAATTCTTTATTTAGAGATAGGCAATATGAATTTGGATGGTCTCTTAAATCAGATTCTTCATTTGATAAAGAACCTTCATCGATTAGATTTTCTGTTGATAATCAACTGAAGAATAGCTCTCAATTCAAATTTGGAACTTTTTATAGAACTGATGGGAGGGAAAACAGAATTACCAGGAATTCTCCATTAGCTCCTTTTATAAACATGCCAAAAGGCTATGGTGTTGAGATGGACTTTAATGGACCTAGAGATAATTTCCTAAGGTACTCTTTATATGCAAACAGAGAAAAGGGAGATGGGTATTCTCCTGAATTAGGATGGACTTCATCGTATAGAGGCTCTGTAAGCATTTCTCCTACAGATACTTTAATTGCCAAAATAAGTTACCGACATGCTGAAGAGAGTAATTGGCTAAACTGGATAAGTGATAACCTCTTAGCAACATACGATAAGAAGCAAAGATCTACCACTGCCAGTATTCAATGGTTTGAAGGCACTAAACACGAATTAAGATTGAAAGCCCAGATGGTTGCTTTTACTGCAAGAAATCCAAAGCCATTCCTCGGAGATATTAAGGGAAATCTAAATCCCTATGAAACATCTCTTCCGCCAATTACAGTGAGCCAACTAGCTTTTCAGGTTAGATATAGATACGAAATACAGCCACTAGCTTACTTGTATGTTGTTTACACAAAAGGAGGCAAGGTTGCTATGTACGATGAGGAAGATAGTTTAAATGAACTATATAAAAGACCTTGGAACGATCCTCAGAGTGACAACTTCACTATTAAACTTAGATATAGATTTTAATACAATCAACATTTAAAATAGCTGCTCTCATAATGGAAACACTATTGCATAGGAAGCTAACATCTCTTTTTTCTTCTTTATTAGGGCTTTTATTCTTAGCCCAGTCTGTGCATGCATTGGATATATCTATAGATGGAGTTTTAGATGAAACTGATTGGTCTAATGCCAGAGAGGTCACCAAGTTTTATGAATCAATGCCTTTTAGTCTAGGCGAACCAAAACACTTCCAGAAGGTTCTTGTTTTAGAGGATGAAAATGGAATGTATTTTGGTTTTGTTAATCTTCAACCAAAAGACACTATTCGTGCAAATAAACACGAAAGAGATGATGAGATGGCTAATGCAGACAGAAGTGGAGTGACTATTGATTTTGATGGTGATGGCTTAACAGCTTATAGCTTCTCCGTTTCAGCTGGTGGTTCTATAGCCGATGGGACTTACAGAAATGAGAATGACGCAAATTATGATTGGGATGCGGATTGGGATTCAGCTACATCAGTAGGCAATGAAGGTTGGTACGCAGAGATGTTTATTCCTTGGAGCATCGCTCCTATGAAGCCTCAAAAAGGAGAAAAAAGGAAAGTTAAATTAGGTTTTTGGAGGATGGTTATAGGCGAATTTAGAGTTAATACGTCGATCAAAGGAAACCCAAGACAAGAAAAATTTATGTCTGTTTTTAATGAGATGGAATTTAATAATTACAGCGTTTCAAAGATTGATTTCTTTCCTTATATTAATGTAACGGAAGACAGGATCTTAGAAGAGATAGAAACAAAAGCAGGTGCAGAGATATTTTGGAAGATTGACTCTGGTAAACAATTAAATATAGCTTTAAATCCTGATTTCGGACAAGTTGAGAGTGATGAACTGGTAGTTAACTTTACTTCATCTGAAACTTATTACTCTGATAAAAGACCTTTCTTTTCTGAAAACCATTCTTTGTTTGACGTAAAAGGCTATACATTCTTTTACGTTATAAATACAAGGAGAATAGGCTCTGCCCCTGATTATAATTGTTCTAAATATTCTGGCTCTTTGAAGAATCTTTGTGAATCAACTCAGGTAGGTATTACCGATATTGATTACGCAGTTCGCTATACACAACAAGGCGAGTCTTTTGATTTTGGATTCCTGAGTGCTTCAGAAGCCGACGAGCCTTTTACTCAAGGAAAAGATTTTTACTCCATAAGAACAGTAAAGAATGGAGCTAATTACTCAATAGGCTACTTAGGAACTTATACAAATAGGCCTGTATTAGACAGGAATGCAGATGTACATTCAGTAGACGTGGTTTATAGACCTACAGAAAAATTAAGATTAGAAACGGTTTTCCTTACTTCAAATGTGAATCAAGGCTTTGATGGGACTGAAACATCTGGGGATGCTTTTAGATTTAGACTTACTGCATCTCCAAGACAAGGCCAATGGCACGATATGGGAATCTTCTTCTTTGATGAAGAAGTGGACATAAATGATATGGGCTATCAAATGACTAATAATTGGCTTTTTATAGGAGGCCATAACGGTTTAAAGTTTACTGATTTTAAAGAGTCCTCAGCTTTTCTTTCTACAGAATACATACTCGGTTTAGGATATGAAGGAAATGCTGATCTAGATAAATCAGGTATTTTCATGCATTTAACTAACAAGAGCACTTTTAAGAATACTTCTGGTTTAGAGTTTGGTGGCTTTCATAGGTCTGCGAGTAAAGATTATTGGATTACTAGGGGTAATATCGATTCCCCGTTCGTGAAGAAACCTGAGAATTATGGAACCTCCTTACAATATATGGGACCATCTAAAGATTTTTTTAATTACTTCCTTGAGGTTAAGAGAGAAAAGGGTTCTCAATACGGTTTCTCTGCTCTGGGCTTTGTAACCTCTTATACTGCTAACATCGACGTCTCTCCTAATGATAATCTTAAATTTTCACTCATGCACCAACACGCTGAAGAAGACACATGGTTAAATTGGGTTCAGGACAACTTGTTAGGTATTTACAAAAACAAAAAACAGAGAACAACAGTTGCGTCATTGAACTGGTTTGGTGGCGATAAACACGAGTTAAGGATGAAAGCTCAAATGGTTGCATTCACGGCAAGGAACCCGAGTGCTTATCTTGGAGATTCTTATGGAGTTTTAAATCCTGTTGAAATGGCTCTCCCCCCATTTACTCTAAGTGATTTAGCATTTCAAGCGAGATATCGTTATGAAATTTTGCCTTTGGCATACCTTTATGTAGTTTATTCAAAAGGTGGAAGGATACTTGAATATGACGAGGAGGATAGTTTAGGCGAAATATACAAGCGTCCTTGGAATAACCCTCAAGCAGATACTTTTACTGTTAAAGTGAGATATAGATTCTAGTCTTTGTGTGCCTCAGAGCAGAACCAATTCTCGCCTGACTGGATTGCTTCAGATTTAGGTAAATTAAGATCACAATTCTTACATTTCACCATTTCAGTGCTCTTTTCCGAAATATTTACTTTAGGTTTTCTAGCTAATCTTGCAATTAGATAAACAAGAGCTATCACTGTAATAAGTATAAGAATTTGGTACATTTCTAAGGAGTAAGTGGAGTGGGCTTTTCTATTTTTTCTTTACCAAGAAGCCCTAAAGTTAATATTCTTTTCCAAGACCTCTTTTTTACCGAAAGATTTTGGTTGATATCAAACTCAGGAAAGTTGGAGTTCAGTATTTTTAAATTTACATCCCTTAGTTCAGGATAATCTAATATTCCATAGGCTTCTACTAAGATTGAAAGCGCAAATGGCGTTTGAGGTGTATTAGGCAGATGCTCTATAATGTATTTGGCTCTTCCAATAGCAGCCAGATAAGCTCCTCTCTTCATGTAGAAATCTGCGACGTAAATTTCATGTTCTGCAAGCAAGTTTCTAAGATAGATCATCCTTTGCTTGGCATGAGGAACGTAGTTACTGTTTGGGTATCTAGAAATAAATTCTGACAATTCATCAAAAGATTTCTGCGCCATTATTATTTCTCTTTTTGCTAAATCAGATTGGAAATATCTTGAAAATAAACCAGCATCTTCTGTAAAAGCCGCTAAGCCTTTCATGTAATAAGCATATCCAGTATGAGAATGTCTTGGATGCAAATTTATAAATCTCTGGGCTGCAGACTCACTCGCTTCAAACATTGAATTCATATAGTAGGCATATATCAACTCAGCTTGTGCTTGTTCTGCGTATCTTCCGAACGGAAATCGAGATTCAAGAGTTTCTAAGCTTATTATAGCTGTTGAATAGCTAGCGCTCTTCAATCTTGACTGAGCTTGGTCGTAAAGCTCCTTTTCAATAAGCCTTTCATCTGGTAGTTCTTCATTTGAAGAACAAGATACAATCAAGAATATAATTAAAAGATATCTCAGAAAAATGAGATTTCTCTTGCTTGAATTAACAAAATTGTGAACGATTAGCATTTGAACAGCAGATTCTACATATATGGATAGTTCTTGGACAGAAAAAGCTTTATAAGGTTCGAAAAAACAGTTATTAGAAATGAAGAAGAATATTACCCTATCTTACAAAACCATGGAAAAAGATGCTGATGAGCGTCTAGATTTTGTTACAGCTAGAGAGTTCACTGAATTCTCAAGAGTGCACATACAACGATGGATAAAGGATGGAAAGTTATTATTAGATGGAGAAATTGTTAAACCCAAACAACTCCTTAAAGTTAATCAGCTTATCTCTGTTGAAACCTCTGAAGAACCAACTTTAGATGATGGGCCTGAAGATATTCCTATTGAAATTATTTATGAAGATGAGGACATTGTTGTTTTAAATAAACAGCCTGGGCTAGTAGTTCATCCAGGGGCAGGCAATCTAACAGGTACTCTAGTTAATGCTTTATTGCATCACGATGAAGAATTAAGTTTTTTACCCAGAGCAGGAATTGTACATCGCCTAGATAAAGACACTTCAGGGATAATGGTTGTTGCAAAGAATGAATTTTCTTATCTAAACCTCGTATCTCAACTCAAAGAAAGGAAAGTTAATAGACATTACTTAGCTTTAGTCGTGGGTGAGCCCTTATCTGGTTCAACGATTAATGAACCTATAGGTAGACATCCTAAGCTTAGAACAAAACAAGCGGTTACTGATGCAGGTAAGGAAGCTATAACCAATTTCAAGATTCAGGAAAGGATGGGAGGTTATAGTTTATTGAATGTTTCTTTAGAAACAGGAAGAACTCATCAAATTAGAGTTCATTTAGCTTTTATTAATTTTCCGATATTGGGCGATTCTGTTTATGGGGGAAGAAAAAAGTTTGCTGCTGGAACAAGTGAAGCTGTAAAAAAAGAAATATTAAAATTTCCCAGACAAGCCCTTCACGCTGAGAAATTAGAATTTATTCACCCTAAGTCTGGTAAGAAGATTAATTATTCAGCTAAGATCCCAAAGGACTTAATACAACTTATTGAGTTGTTAAAAAACCTCAATGAGTAACATTGACAAAATTTCTTCGAAAGATGCGTTAGGTAATAAGATAGGTTGTGTTACTTTAACTAAGCATTTCTTTAAGAAAAACGGTATTGCTGATAATACCAGTAAAGATCTACCTTTTTCTCTTTCAGAATATAAAGGTTTACCGGTTCAATACATGAATCAGGTTCATGGCACATCAGTTCAGGTAATAAATGATTATGTTTATGAACCCATTGAAAATACAGATGCTCTTTTCACTAGTTCTAAAAGAGTTTCGTTAGCCATTATGTCTGCTGATTGCTTACCGATTGCCATAGCCAATTCAGAAGGGACTGAGATTGCCTTAATTCATGCGGGATGGAGGGGTTTGTCTAGCGGAATAATTGATAAAACATTAAAAATGTTTGATTTAGATAACAAAGAATTAAAAGCTTGGCTGGCTCCTTGTATTTCACAAAAGGAATATGAAATAGGAAATGATGTTTACGAAGCTTTTACGAAGTTAGATGAAGAATCTGTAAAAAGTTTTAAGAAGCTTAATTCCGAAAAATGGTTATTTGATTTGAAAGCTCAAGCAACTAGGATTTTAGAGAAGTTTGAAGTCTCTGTATCTGAAAGCAATTATTGTACTTACAACGACGAGGAGTTATTTTATTCTTATAGAAGAAATAAAACTGATAAAAGAGTATTAACTTTATTATGGAGGAAAGATGTCTAGTAAGGGGTTTGTAGGTTTGGGAGTAATGGGATCGGCCATGGCTGGGCATATTTTTAATAAATATTCTGATCTCATCGTTTATAACCGAACCATGAACAAAGCTAATTCTTGGGTGCAAGTGAATGGTGGACAAGCCGTTAGTAATGCAGCAGAAGTTGGTGAGTTGTGCGAACAAGTTTTTTTATGCGTTGGTAATGATGAAGACGTGAAAGAAGTGGTTTCAGGAGAAGAGGGCATACTTCAATCAATGAAGAAAGGTGGCGTAATAGTTGATCACACAACGATTTCTGCAGATATATCAAAAGAGTTAAGTGAACTTTGTTCTGCAAAAGAGATTGGTTTTATAGACGCACCTGTATCGGGTGGACAAGCTGGTGCTGAGTCCGGGCAGCTTACTGTAATGGCTGGAGGGGAAGAAAAGTATTTTGATATGGCAAAGGAAACCATTGCATGTTATTCAAAATTTATAAAACTAATGGGGCCAAGTGGGTCAGGTCAATTGACCAAGATGGTTAATCAAATTTGTATTGCTGGATTAATTCAATCTTTGTCTGAAGGTATAAATTTTTCTGAAGAAGTTGGCTTAAATACGAACGAAGTCATTGAAGTAATATCGAAAGGAGCAGCACAATCATGGCAAATGGAAAATAGATGGGAAACTATGTTACAAGATCATTATGATCATGGTTTTGCGGTTGATCACATGAGAAAAGATCTTGATTTGGTTATCGAAGAAGCGAACAAAAAAGAGATCAATGTAGATCTAACAAAGGTTGTTAATGAATATTACAAAGATATTCAAGGTATGGGAGGCAATAGATGGGATACTTCAAGCCTGCTTAAAAGACTCAAAGAATTATGACATTTCCTTCTTCCAATGATCAACCTTGTAAAGATCTATTAGATTCTTCCATTTCAGATCTTGAGAGGATCACTAATCATTACAAAATAGAAGATCTCCAATCTAATTTTTTTAAAGATATTATTATTCCTATAAGTCTACATCTTGATAGCTTTCCTAAAAGAAATGAACCTTATTTGATTTGCTTCACAGGAGGGCAGGGATCGGGAAAAACTACTATGTCTTATTTTATTCAAGAAGTATTGAGCAACCATTGCAGCAGACCAAGTATGGGCTTCTCTATTGATGACATTTACAGGACACAAGAGGAGAGAAGGAAAATATCAGAAGAAGTTCATCCTCTTTGCTATGTCAGAGGAGTTCCAGGAACTCATGATGTAGGTATGGGTATGGATTTAATAAAACAATTAAGCGAAGCTAAGAGTGACTCTGTTACAAAAATACCTTCTTTCTGTAAGCCAGAAGACAAACATTATCCTGAAAATGATTGGCCAACATATAAAGGAAAACCAGATTTTATTTTCTTTGATGCATGGTGTGGAGGAGCAAAACCAATAAGTGAAGAAAACTGGCTAAGCCCAATGAATGATTTAGAGAGAGAGGAAGATCCTGAGGGGATATGGTCTAAATGGAGCAATAGAGAGTTAACAAAAGATTACCAAGACTTATTTGATCGATTTGATTTATTGCTCATGATAAAGGTTCCAAATATGGAGTTTGTGTACGAAAGTAGATGGATACAGGAGCAAACTTTAGCAAAAACTATTAAAGACCCAGTATTAAAAGAGAAGATAATGACTAAAGAGGAAGTTTATAGGTTTGTTATGCATTATGAGCGATTAACTCACTATATTCTTGAGGAAATTCCTAAATTTTCAGATATTGTTTTGGAAAGAGATGAACAATTCCTTTTTTCTATTACAAAGACCCCTTAAAGCCATACAAAACAAGGTTTTCTTGACTTAGGTGGTTCTGATGTCAAAATGCTCTCCCTCCTAGCTTTAGACCAGTAATTTATAGATACTAAGAGAGATATGAGTAAAAAACAGACATCAGGTGCAGATGCGTTAATACAATCGCTTCATAAAGAAGGGGTTGAGCTTGTATTTGGCTATCCTGGTGGTGCGGTACTACACATATATGATGCTCTGTTTAATCAATCTGAAGTTGAACATATTCTAGTTAGACACGAGCAAGGAGCTGTTCATGCTGCAGATGGATACGCTAGATCGACAGGAAGACCTGGCGTCGCCTTAGTTACTTCTGGTCCTGGAGCTACCAATGCCATTACTGGCCTGGCAACAGCCTATATGGATTCCACTCCCTTAGTGGTTATTTCGGGACAGGTAAAGTCTGAATTGATAGGAACAGATTCTTTTCAAGAAACTGACATGATTGGTGTTTCAAGACCTATCGTCAAACATAGTTTTTTGGTTCAAAAAGCTGAAGATATACCTGAAATAGTAAAAAAAGCATTCCATATAGCTACAACTGGACGACCTGGACCGGTGGTAATAGACATCCCAAAAGATCTTACTGACTCTAATCATACTTTTGAATTTAATTACCCTAATGAAATTAATATGAGGTCTTATAAGCCTGCTAAAACAGGAGATCCTAAACAAATTGAGCAAGCGATTGATTTAATATTAGAAGCAAAGAAACCTGTTATTTATTCTGGAGGAGGGGTTATTCAAGACAATGCTTCAGCTGAATTAACGGAGCTAGCTAAATTACTGAAATTTCCTATAACCAATACATTGATGGGTCTCGGAGCCTTTCCAGGCTCAGATCCTCAATTCTTGGGCATGCTTGGAATGCATGGAACCTACGAAGCCAATATGGTCATGCATAATGCAGATTTAATTATTGCTGTTGGTGCAAGGTTTGATGATCGAATTACAAATGATCCAAAGCAATTTGCTTTGAAAGCTAAGAAAATTCATATTGATGTAGACCCAGCTTCTTTATCTAAAATTATTAACGTAGATGTTCCTGTTGTTGGCTCAGCTAAAGAATGCCTGTCAGCGTTGATTACTGAACTCAATAAACAAAAAATCGATACGAACAAGGTTGAACCTTGGCTTAAACAAATAAGCGAATGGCGGAATGAGCACGGATTAAACCACTCGATGTTAGACATAGTTCCAGATAACGGAAAAATCCTTCCTCAACAAGTTATTCAATCCCTGTATAAGGAAACTGAAGGAAAAGCTTTTATTACATCTGACGTAGGCCAACATCAGATGTTTGCTGCCCAATATTACTTTTTTGATAAACCTAGGCAATGGATTAATTCAGGAGGTTTAGGGACGATGGGATTTGGTTTGCCTTCCGCGATGGGAGTGCAATTTGCTTTTCCTGAAGATACAGTTGCATGTGTTACAGGAGAAGGAAGTATTCAAATGTGCATCCAAGAATTATCTACGTGCTTTCAATATGGGTTGCCCATAAAAATAATAAATTTAAACAATGCAGCTTTGGGAATGGTTAAACAATGGCAAGATATGCAATACGGAGGAAGACACTCTGCAAGTACTTATGAAAATTCATTGCCTAACTTTTGTGCTTTATCAGAGTCTTATGGTCATGTTGGTATAAAAGTAACCAAATTAGATGAATTAGAGTCTGCCATGAAAGAATGCATTTCCTTGAAAGATAAATTAGTTTTCCTAGATGTGGATGTAGATCCTGACGAGCACGTATACCCAATGCTAGAAGCAGGTAATGCAATGGATTTCATGCACTTGAGCAAAGATAAAAAGACTTGGTAATGAAAAGAGTTATAGCATTATTGATGGAAAACCAACCTGGAGCCCTTTCAAGGGTAGTGGGCTTGTTTTCTCAACGTGGATATAACATTGAGACTCTGATAGTGGCACCAACAAGTGACCCCACTCTATCCAGACTAACCATGACTACCAATGGAGATGAGAAGGTTGTGCAACAAATAACTAAACAATTAGATAAATTGATAGATGTTGTAACTGTTTCTGACCTCGGTGAATCAGATTTTGTTGAAAGAGAGTTAATGCTAGTTAAGTTCAACAAAAATTCTATAGCCAGTGATGAAATAGAAAAATTTGAGGGCAAAGTTGTGTTTGAAGATAACGAAATCATTAACTTACAATTTGTAGGAGAGCCTGATAAGTTAGATAAGCTAGTGGAAACTTTAAATACAAAAGAACCTCTAGAAATAGTAAGAAGTGGATCTTCAGGGATATCCTCAAATTCGAAGACATTGACTATATAAATAAAGGAGAAAAGGCATGCAAGTTTATTACGATAAGGACGCCGATCTAGACATTATAAAGAACAAGAAAGTTGTGATCGTTGGTTATGGCTCACAAGGGCATGCTCATGCTAACAATCTAAAAGATTCAGGTGGCAATGTAACGGTCGCTTTAAGAAAAGATTCAACTTCATGGGAAAAAGCAGAATCAGCTGGACTGCAAGTCCAAGAAGTTACAGAAGCAGTTAAAGATGCAGATATGGTCATGATATTAATGCCTGATGAACTGCAATCTGCAACTTACAAATCAGAAATTGAACAAAACATCAAAGAAGGAGCGGTCTTAGCTTTTGCTCATGGATTCAACATTCATTTTGACATGATCTCTCCTAGAGAAGATCTAGATGTCATTATGGTTGCTCCAAAAGGACCAGGTCATACGGTTAGATCGCAGTACGAGATTGGGGCAGGTGTTCCTTGCTTGCTTGCAATACATAAGGATGTATCCGGTAATGCTAAAGATATTGGTCTATCTTACGCTTCTGCAATAGGGTCAGGACGAGCAGGTATTATTGAAACTAATTTTAAAGATGAAACAGAAACCGATCTTTTTGGCGAGCAAGCAGTTCTCTGCGGCGGTTTAACTCAATTGATCCAAAACGGTTATGAGGTTTTGGTTGAAGGCGGTTACCCTCCTGAAATGGCTTACTTTGAATGCCTTCATGAGGTTAAACTTATTGTCGATTTGATTTATGAAGGTGGTTTAGAAAATATGAGGTATAGCATTTCTAATACAGCTGAATTTGGAGATTATGTTAGTGGACCAAAAGTTATCAATTCTGATACAAAAGAAGAAATGCGAGCAATTCTAAAGCGTATCCAATCTGGAGAGTTTGCAAATGAATTCATGTCTGATTGCAGAGAAAGCAATGACGGGAAAGGAGGGCCTAGGATGAAAGAATATCGTCAACAAACCTCTGAACATTCTATTGAAAAAGTAGGATCTGAATTACGAGCCATGATGCCGTGGATAGCTCAAAATAAGATAGTCGACAAAGCTAAGAATTAAAAATGTCTAACGATCCTCGAGAAAGTTTAGATCTCTTCGATGAGCACGAAGAGATAGTTTCTGAGGATGGAAAGGAAGTAAAAAGAAAAGGCATTTATCTTTTACCAAATCTTTTAACCACAGCTGCTCTTTTTTCAGGTTTCTTTTCTATCGTTTCAGCTATAAACGATAATTTTGTATACGCTGGTATGGCTATATTTGCCGCACAGATGTTAGATGGATTAGATGGAAGAGTGGCAAGACTAACAAATTCCCAAAGCCTCTTTGGGGCTCAGTACGACAGTTTAAGTGATGTTATCTCCTTTGGTTTAGCGCCAGCTTTAATAGTATTTCTTTGGGGTCTTAATTCCGTTGGTCAGGCGGGATGGATAATATCTTTCTTTTACGTAGCAGCAGCTGCTTTACGATTAGCTAGATTTAATACTTATATAGGTTCGGAGGATTCCTTTTTTAAAGGACTTCCTAGTCCAATAGCAGGGGCAATGGTTGTTTATTTTGTTTGGGCAATGAGCTCTTATGGTATTCAAGGTGAGGAAGTAGGTAAGACCTTGGCTGTTTCCACAGCGCTTTTAACGGCAACTGTCTCCTTGTTGATGGTAGTTAATATTCCTTATTACAGTTTTAAAGAGATAGATATGAAGAAAAGAGTTCCATTTTTCAGTATGCTCTTCGTCATCTTTATATTTGCTTTAATTGCAATTGACCCGCCAATAGTTTTAGCCTCTTGCGCTTTTGCCTATATTTTATCGGGGCCTTTAATCACGATTGCAAAGGCCATAAGAAAGTAGCTTATTTATTTTTACGAGATTCTTTAAATTGTTGTAAGATGCTCGCTCCACGCAAGTGGGTCTGTAGCTCAGCTTGGTTAGAGCGCACCCCTGATAAGGGTGAGGTCGGAAGTTCAAGTCTTCCCAGACCCACCAGTTTTCAATATAAGTTCTTGGTTTATTAACCAATATCAATTCCTTTTAATTTCTTAAGTTTAAAATAATTTTTTTAACCTTTGGGGATTTAGTAATGGCATACAAGAGTATTTTGGTAGCTATAGACTTAAGTAAAGAATCACAACAAATTATCTCTAAAGCTAAAGAGACAGCTGATACTTACGGAGCTAAGCTATATTTAATTTCAGCAATTGAACCTCTTCTTCAAGTTCATGGAGATGTTTTATCAACTCATGGAGCTTATGGGGCCATAGACAATGACGCTAAGGAAGAGGCGGAAAAAAGATTAATGACTATATGTAAAGATATAGGCATCTCAAGCAAGAATTGTTTTGTAACAATAGGCAATCCAGCCAACGAGATTAAACAAAGAGCATTTGAGTTAAAGTCTGATTTGATAGTAATAGGGACACACGGAAGAAAAGGAATCAAAAAACTGTTGCTTGGCTCTACCGCTAATAGTGTATTGAACGGAACGAAGACTGACGTTCAGGTAATAAAGATAAATTAGCTTCCAGCTTAAAAAACCCCCTTAAATTCTCTTTTGTTGAGATAAATCAATTCTCATTTAACAAAATTATTCATGATAGCTCTCTAAGTTAAGGAGTCTTATGTCAGAGATAGAATTGCTAGCCTCTTCAGTATCAGGAGCCTTGATAGTGCTAAGTGGAGCAGGATACGCACTTCTTTTTGCTTCCTCAAAGGTTTTTAATAAGAGATCTTTCCTAAATCTTGCATACTGTTGTTACTTTATCTTACTGATATCAGCTTATATTCTAGTTTTATCTCTTGATCTCACTGGATTATGGAGTTTCTTAATATTCATCATGCTTATAGGTTATTGGTATGGGCCAAAATTTATTTGGAACTTAACAGTAAGAACTCATCTTCAAGAGGCTAATCATGAATAAAGAAGTGAAATGGATGTCTGAATCCTTATGGAAGAAGATTGCTATATGGGTAACTTCATTGATGTTATTGATATTGGTAGCTCTAACTTTCGATACTGTTTCTCAGATCACAGAAGGAACATCAAGAGTGCCTGACTATTCAGTGATAAATAATAAGATATTTTATGAATATGATAAGAAGAGAGACATCCTAGCACCTGTAATTGGAGAATTATCACCTCTATTTGGGAAAGAATTAGATAAATCTGAAGCAAAAGAGTTAGTAAATCTTGGCAAACTCACAATTCAGGCAAAGAACTGTATGAATTGCCACACAATTTTGGGAAATGGAGCCTACTATGCGCCTGACTTAACCAAAGCTTGGTTGGACAAAGGTTGGGGTTCTGAATCAGTTAGAGAAACATTAATGTTATCTTTTTTGCTTGATCCTGAAACAAACGCAAGATCTTTTGGAACAAATAGAAAAATGCCTAATCTTGGAATGTCTGAAGAAGAGGCGAGAGGCGTAATAGCTTATCTTAAATGGATGTCATCAATTGACACAAATGGTTTCCCTGCCCATTTCG
Organism: uncultured Gammaproteobacteria bacterium; assembly: GCA_913042085.1. Taxonomy (GTDB): domain Bacteria; phylum Pseudomonadota; class Gammaproteobacteria; order Magnimaribacterales; family Magnimaribacteraceae. The sequence goes on from CAJWKH010000001.1 coordinate 57,744, forward strand.
AATCAATTGAACAAGACAAGGAAAGCAAATGAAGACTCCTTCGGTTATTAAAGGTTTAAGGCTTGGTCAACAGATAGCAATTAAATATTTCTTTGCTGCAATGATTCTATTTTGTGCTCAAATGATTTTTGGACTAATAGCTGGCTTACAATTTATTTTACCTGAATTTCTTTATCAAATTTTAGACTTTAATGTGACCAGGATGGTCCATATAAACGCCATGATTATTTGGCTCTTGTTCGGATTCATGGGCTCCGTTTACTGGTTAGTTGAAGATGAAGCTGGCTCAGATTTAGTTGGTTATAAGTTAGGAAACATAGGTTTCTGGGTCTTGTTAATAGCAGTAATTGTTGTTGTTCTTGTTTATTTAATTGTCCAAGTAGGTCCAGGCACAGAATCAAGTCTTTGGTTCATAAATGAAGGAAGAGAATATATAGAGGCACCGAGATGGGCAGATATAGGGATAGTAGCGGTAATGCTAATTTTCTTTTACAACATTGCAGCAACTTTTTCAAAAGGGAAGTGGAGCGGTATTTCTGGAGTTTTAGTTTTAGATCTTCTGGCTTTAGCAGGAGTATATCTAGCAGGAATGTTTTACTCAACCAACATCTCAATAGACCAGTTTTGGTGGTGGTGGGTCGTGCATTTATGGGTAGAAGCGACTTGGGAGGTACTCGTTGCTTGTATTATGGCTTGGGGGCTCATTCAAACTATTGGAGCTAGCAGAAAGATAGTTACCACTTGGCTGTATGTAGAAGTTGCATTGATGTTTGGGTCAGGAATATTAGGTTTGGGGCACCATTACTTTTGGATTGGAACCCCAGAATATTGGTTAACAGTAGGTGGATTCTTTTCTGCTTTAGAGCCTATTCCACTTGTAGCTATGTTAGTTCATGCTGTGTACGATGCAGGAACAAAAAATCTAAAAGTTTCTAATCATCCTGCATTCGCTTGGTTTATAGCCCATGTATTTGGAAATTTCTTAGGAGCAGGTGTTTGGGGTTTCTTTCAAACACTACCTCAAATAAATCTTTATACGCACGGCACACAATGGTCAGCTTCTCATGGTCATCTGGCCTTCTTCGGAGCATACGTTACCATCAATGTAGCTATGTTTTATATGGCAGTTCAGAAGCTAAGAGGAAATATAGCTATGGGGTCCGGTTTACTTAATAAATATAGATGGAAAACTTCTTTAATATTGTTAAACGTGGGAGCTCTAGGTATGACAGTGGCACTTTTAATAGCAGGTTACGAACAGGCTTTCATTGAAAGAGCAGTTGGAGGGTCTACTTGGAGTGGATATTTTTCTGCGCAAAGAGATTCTACTTTTATAGCTTCAATGCATTGGAGAATGTTATTTGGTATTTTAATGACAGTAGGAACTTTTTTCTTGGCATGGGATTTATTGACTATAGGAAAAAAGAACAAAAACCCAGTTTTTGAAACGACTTAAAGAATTATGAAAAGAATTACATCCATTTTGTTTTCATTTTTAATTTTTTCTTCTTATTTACATACCGAAATTCCAGATCAATGGGTTTTGTGTTCCTCATGCCATGGATCTTCGGGAGAAGGAGGCTCCGGACCTAAGTTACAGGGTAAAAGTTTTAACGAAATTAAGTCTGATCTTGAGGGTTATAGGAGTGGAAAAATAAAAGGCCCTCAAAGCTTTTTAATGTTTGCCATGGTTGGCAATCTAGATGAACAAGATATTGAGGCTTTAGCTAAATACGTAGAAACTTTGTAATCCCTTAAAACACGAGAATTCACACTCCACTGCTGTAAAATTATTTTATTTCTTACGAAAGGAGCATTGCTCCTTTCTGGCGATGATGAGGCAGGAAGTTCAAGTCTTCCCAGATCCACCATCTTTATAGCTGGACTTCCATTGATTTAAAGGCTTTTCAGCCAAATCCCGTTTCAGCGATTAAGAAGGTTTAAGCAGATTAAGACCGTTTTGTGGTGCACAAAGGGGTGGGCTCTTGTAAAGTTTAAGCTTTAATAAGAAGCGGGGAATAGTCGGGGAAGGATATTCCATTCTCTAGAAAAGGGCATTACTATAGACCTTGTAAGGCATAGCACTCCTCTCTGATAAGGGTGAGGTCGGTAGTTCAAGTCTTCCCGGACCCACCATCTAATATATACTCCTGTTTGCTTATGAAAGATAAAGAGTATTTTTTAAAAGAATTACGCAGCAGAGGCTATGATAATCCTAAATTATCTGATTTAAGCGAGATAACTCTTAAGGAAATTCTTAAGAATGAAGAATCTTTTTATATCAGGAATTCAGGCTAGCATGCTAAAAAAAACATTAATTTCTACTTTTATATTTTTTCTATCTTTTCAATCTTTAACTGAAGTTAAAGAATTGACTATCTTGCATACCAATGATTTGCATGCACATCTTTTTCCTAGAATAGCGCCTTGGATAAGTGAATCAAGAAAGATAGGAGGATTTGCTAATTTAGCTACGCTGGTAAAACAAGAGAAGCAGTTAAATTCAAGTGCCATTCTTATCGATGCAGGAGATTATTTCTCTGGCCCTTATGTAAGCACTCTAACTGAAGGGGAAGCGGTAATTAAATCAATGAACTACTTAGGAATTGATGCCGCTTGTATAGGCAATCACGAATTCGATCATGGTTGGGACAATATGCTTGAACAAATTAAAGAAGCTAAATTTCCAATTCTAAATGGAAACATCTTTTATGAAGGGACAGACAAGTTGGTTTGGGATAATCCATACATAATTTTAGAAAGAGAAGGGTTAAGAATCGGAATAATCGGACTTCATGGAAAATTTGCTTTTTACGATACCACCAATGTAAAAATGACAGAAGGTATTGAAGCTAGGGATGAAGAAAAGTTTTTAAAACAATACATCAAAGAACTAGAACCTATCACAGATCTCATAATACTTAGCGTTCATCAAGGAATGCCGGCAAGGCAATCTACTATTGGGTTAACTGATGTAGAAAGAAATCTTTATAAAGATATTCTTCTTGCTCAGAACGTTCCTGGGATAGATGTTATTGTAACTGGGCATGCACATCAGGGAACAGACAGGGCTCTAGTTTCTAATGGAACAATTATTGTTTCAACTAATGCGACTTCAACAGAACTTGGAAAGCTACAAATACAATACGATACAGATAAGAAAAGAATAGTTTCGCATTCAAATCAATTGATAACAATTTATGATGATGAAGTAGAGGACGATACTGACATGCTCAGGGAAATTACGTATTGGCAGCAAGAGGTAGATAAAATAGCTTCAGTTCCTATAGCCTCCTCAACAAAAAAACTAGTTAGAGCATACGGAAAGGAATCAAATATGGGTAATTTATTTACGGACGCCATTGCTGCCTTTGATGAAAGAATAGATATAGCTGTTATGAATAGTGGCGGTCTTAGGCAAGACATTGATGCAGGTGTGATCTCAAAAGGGGATTTAATTTCTGCTTTTCCTTTCCCTAACACCATAGTGATGACAAAACTTAAAGGATCCCAGCTAAAACAAATCTTTGATCATGCTGCTGGCATGACAAACGGAATATTACAGGTATCGAAAAATGCAAAATATTCGTTTAGCCCAAGAAACGAAGTTCTTGAAATCTGGATCAAAGGTGAATTGATAAATGATGATCAAGTTTACTGGGTAGCTGCTCCGAATTTTGTTACTCAAGGAGGAGATGGATATTTAGAATTTCAGAATTCAATAGAATATATTGATAGCGGCGTTCTGATAATAGATGAAGTCGAGAGTTTTCTAAAAGAGAAGAAGTTGTATGAACCCAAACATGAGGGAAGGGTGTTAGTAATAGAATAAAGGAGTTGGATGTGGAATTTGATGAAGTCGTATTAGGAAGAAGAAGTATTAGGGGTTATAAGCAGGAACCTGTTCCTAGAGAAGTTATAGAGGAAGTTCTTGAGCTTGCTGTCAGAGCTCCGTCTTCTATGAACACTCAACCTTGGCACCTATATGTAGTGACGGGTGATGTTTTAGACAACATAAGAAAAGGAAATACCGAAAGGAATATTTCAGGAGTGCCACCATCAAGAGAAATAAAAGCCCCTAACAAAGGCTATGAAGGACTTCATAGAGAAAGACAAATTGAGATTGCTGTTCAATTATTCCAAAAGATGGGCATAGAGAGGGATGATAAGGAAGGAAGGCAAGATTGGGTGCTTCGAGGATTCAGACAGTTTGATGCCCCTTTTTGCGTTGTGGTTACTTTTGATAAAGAGTTACTTGATGATGACATTTCTAAATTTGATTGCGGAGGAATAGTTAATGCTTTGGTAAACGCAGGTTGGTCTAAAGGCTTGGGTGCTGTTATTAATAGTCAGGGAATAATGCAATCGCCTGTTGTTAGAGAATACGCTGGCATTCCAGATGATCAAGTAATAATGATTTGTGTGGCCATGGGTTATCCCGACGAAAGTTTTCCTGCCAATGAAGTTGTTTCTAATCGCAGACCTATTTCAGAGGTTGCGACATTTGTAGGTTTCGAAGAATAGATAGTTTGATATATTAGTTATAAAGGAGTTTACGATGAGAAAATTATTATTGATTACCGTACTTTGGCTTAGTTCTTTAAATATTCATTCTGATTACTCAGCAAACCAGCCTACTGATTTAATTAATATCAATGGAGTATCAATAGCCTATACAACTGCTGGCGAAGAAGGGAACCCCTCTGTATTGATGATTATGGGTCTTATGGCTTCGCATAAAGTTTGGGGAGAAGAAATAGTAAATGAGTTAGTCGATTCGGGTTACAGAGTCATCCTTTTTGATAATAGAGATACAGGAGATTCTGAAAACTTAGATAGATTAGGTAAGCCAAATCTATATTGGAAATTCGCTATGTCTTATTTAGGTGTTGATTTTAGCTCTCCATATACTCTTTTCGACATGGCCTCAGATGGAATAGGTGTTTTAGATCATTTAGAAATAGAAAGGGCACATATTGTAGGTGCTTCGATGGGTGGAATGATTGCACAAACCATTGCTTCAAAATTCCCTAAAAGAACTAAGAGCTTAGTTTCAATTATGTCTACAACAGGAGCTCCGCACCTTTCTCAAATGTCAGAAAGGAACGAACAAAACTTTAATAATGCTGGAGATTGGGATAAGGATGCAGCTCATTCTTACGGGTTTTACCCTGAAGCGATGCCAAGACAGTTAACAGCTATCATTAAAGCCGGAGATAGATCAGAACAAGTTGGCTCTATAAAGGTTTCTACTTTAGTCCAGCATGGAGTTAATGATACGTTGCTTCCCCCAGATCATGGAGAGCACACAGCAGAACTGATAAGTAATTCTAAGTTAAAAATTTATGAAAATATGGGCCACAATCTCCCGCCTGAAGTACTGCCTTTCGTTATAGAAGATATGGTTAATTTCTTTAAAGAAAATGGGTAATGTCTGAAAATTTAGCCAGAAAGAGATGTGTAGTTGTTATGTACGATACTTTGTGTCGTCATTTTCTTCCAAATTATGGGAATGAGTGGGTCATTGCTCCTAATTTTGAGCGATTAGCTAAACGATCAATTCAATTTGAAAACTTTTATGTTGGCTCTATGCCTTGTATGCCGGCAAGAAGAGAAATGCATACTGGAAGATATAATTTTTTGCATCGATCATGGGGTCCTTTAGAGCCGTTCGATGATTCTATGCCATCCATTCTTCATGATAATGGTGTTCATTCACACAAAGTGACAGATCATCTACATTATTGGGAAGATGGTGGTGCAACTTATCATCAGAGGTATACCACTTTTGATTTAGTAAGAGGTCAAGAAGGAGATAAGTGGAAGGGCGATGTAGAAAAACTTAGAGATCCAAATTACGGAGCGGATAGATGGTCTGAACTTCAAAGATTAAACAATCAGAAGCAAGACAACATCAATAGAGATTATATGGATAAAGTTGAACTGCAACCTCAGTACAAAACTTTTGATCTAGGCCTTGAATTCATAAATAGAAATAAAGATGTAGATAAATGGTTTCTTCAGATTGAGACTTTTGATCCCCATGAACCTTTCTTTACTCAAGAAGAATTCCAAAAGCTATATCCTCACGAGTACGACGGACCTCCTTTTGATTGGCCTCCGTATCGTGAAGTTAGAGAAGACGATCAAACAGTAGAACATATCCGATACATGTACGCGTCTCTTATAACATTCTGCGATCAGCAACTTGGAAGAGTTTTAGATGCATTTGATGAACACGATTTGTGGAAAGATACAATGCTATTGGTTAATACGGATCATGGATTATTAATGGGAGAACATGATTGGTGGGCTAAAGTTGTTACCCCATTCTTTCAAGAGATCGCTCATATACCTTTTTGGGCATACGATCCTCGCAATTCAAATGAAATTAATAAAAAAAGTAATGCGTTAGCTCAAACAATAGATCTAGGGCCCACTATTTTGGATTATTTTGATATCCCTTTAACTGAAGATATGCAAGGAAAGACAATTTTTGATTTTATTGAAGACGATAAAGAAATTCGTAAAGCTTCTTTGTATGGAGTGATGGGAGGGCAAGTTAATGTAACAGACGGTCAGTACGTATATATGAGGGCTACAACAACAGAAGATAACAAACCTCTTTATGATTACACTCTAATGCCAACCCACATGAAAAATAGATTTTCTCCAAGAGAATTACAGGAATGGGAGAAAGTAGAAGGGTTTAGCTTTATGAAAGGCTGTAAAGTTATGCAGATCCCTACAAGATCCTTTCCTATCTTTTCTGCAAAAGATAACCCTCTAGGGAGAGGTAGAACAGCAACCTTATTGTTCGACGTCAAGAATGATCCAGGTCAAACCAAGCCTTTAAATGATGTGAATATAGAAAAACGGATGATTGAGTTGATGATCAGAGAAATGGCAAGGAATGAATGTCCTTCAGAGCAATACATCCGCTTAGGTTTGCCAGAGCCTAAAAGACTAGGCAAAGGGCATGGAGATGAGATGATAGATATGCCTTCTGATAAGGAGATTGAAGACTCATGTGTGTTAGATAAAGCACAAGGCATCGAAGCTGCTGAGCACGGAGCGGAAGGTTTCCCAAAAATGCCTTTTAAGGACATATTCTGGGAAGGGGAAAAGACCTTAAGATCAACAGTTTTCCCAGATAATTTAAAATTAAGACCAGGGTATTTAATCAGCCAACAGGAGAAATCTGAAAAATAGACCTTCTTATTATATTTTTTGGTCTAAAATGAGAGTATATGGAATCTTTTAATAAATTTTTTGAAGAATGGAATTTAGTTCTGTATGGACTTTTGTTCTGGGGAAGTATATTTGGTGCCTTTCTCTTTTATGCTTTAGGAGCAAGCCTTCTTGTTTCTTCTTTAGGTTATTTATTAGGCTTTCTTTTTGGTTTGCAAGCAAAACGTAAAGGATGGGGATGGATAACTTAGATACTAGTATTAAAGATCTATCTATAGAAGCTGAGAGAAAATTAGCACGAACTTTTATGGGAAGAATCGAATGGGAGATGATTCTTATTGGCCTTGGTCAATTTATTGTATGGCTCACGACTTGGGTTTTGGTCATTCAAGGATTGGTCCCCTTATGGCTTGGAAGTATTGTGGTGATTCTGTCCACATGTTTCGCCTATTTACCTTCTCACGCAGGTCAGCATGGTCATTTGTCAGGTGGAAGGAAGAATTTAAAATGGTTAGACTCTTTAGTTGGCTACATAACCTTAATCCCACTCGCGCAATCTCACGATATTCTAAAAGCTACTCACTTAAAGCATCATGCTCACACCAACGACCCTGATAGAGACCCTGACTATTTCCATACCCACGTTAATAATTGGTTTGAATGTGCTAAAAATATAAATGATCAATATAGCGCTGGATTCATTGGAATTGTTGAGAGACTTTCAGAAGAAGATCCTAAATTCTCAGAAACTATAGAAAAAGGCTCAGCTGTAACTCTTATTTATTATGTAGCGAATATAGTTTTAGCTATATTTTTTCCTTTGGAAACATTATTGCTTTGGTGGATGCCTAAGCGAATTGCTACCTGTTATTTGGGAATCGTATTTTCTTACCATCCTCATGCGGGGCTTGAACCGGGCAGGTATAAAGACACAAGGTTTTGGACAAATAAAATACCTAGATTCTTCAATCATTCTATGCAAATTCATACCATGCACCATATGTATCCTCGCATCTGTCATTATGACGAACCTAAAGCCATTGAAGCCTTAAAGCCATATATGATAGAAAGGGGAATGCCAGGGGCAGAATATATCCCTGAAAGAATAATTTGGAATCCGTTAACATATATAAAAGGAGCTAATCGTGGATGATAAACAGAAAATAGAACAAGGTGTTCAGCTGTATTTCGATAGCATGTACGAATCAAGTGCTGAGAAAGTGCATCAAGCATTTTATGAAAATGCAATGATCACAGGCTACATGGAAACAGGTTTAGCAGAAATGACAGTAGATCAATTCGCTAATTTTGTTGAAAGCCAACAAC
>CAJWKH010000002.1 GCA_913042085.1 uncultured Gammaproteobacteria bacterium
TTGGATCTTTTTTCTTACAAACTAGCGCACCTAAATCCATTATGGCTTGTGTATGAATATTGAAATTGGATTTTGGTAATACCTTTTCAGCTAATAGCCAAAGTTCTTTTTGAGTTGATGATTTAGATAAGTCCTCTTCAATTTTGAAATATCTAGATAAAACTCTCTTAACATTTCCATCTAAAATGGGAGCCTTTAGCCCATAACCTATTGATCGGATTGCTCCAGCTGTAGACCTACCTATCCCGGGTAAAGAGACTAATTCCTCTATTGATTTAGGAAGGTTAGATTTAAATTCAGCTTTAATTAATTTTGCTGATTTAAGAATATTCCTGGCTCTTGAGTAGTAGCCTAGTCCTGACCAGTAACTCAAAACTTCATCTTCTGTAGAGTTTGCTAACGAATCTAAGTTAGGGAATCTCTTAATAAATTTTAAGAAATAGGGTGTTGCAGTAGAGACTTGCGTTTGCTGTAACATAATTTCTGAAATCCAGGCCTTGTAAGGAGTAATATTTTGCTGCCAAGGTAAGTCTTTTCTTCCTTCGTTTTTGTGCCAATCAAGGAGCCTTTTGCTGAATGCAGACATAGAAATTATTATGCTTCTTCTAGCTTAGATGAACAAGTTAACTATATTGGATATAATGCGCGCCCTAAATTGATATATGTAATGAGAGAAGCAAAAGTAAAAAGAGGAACTTCAGAAACTGAAGTGAATGTAGAATTAAATCTAGATGGAACTGGAAAGACCGATCTTTCTACAGGTTTACCTTTTTTAGAGCACATGCTTGACCAGATTGGTCGACATGGCATGGTCGACCTAAAAGTTACTGCAAAAGGCGACTTACATATAGATGATCACCACACTATCGAAGATATAGGTATAACTTTAGGCGAAGCTTTAAATAAGGCCGTAGGAGATAAAAAGGGGATTAAAAGATATGGCCATTCTTATGTGCCACTTGATGAGGCTCTTTCTAGAGTAGTTTTAGATTTCTCTGGAAGACCCGGATTACACATGAATGTAGATTTTGTTAAGGATACTGTTGGAGGCATAGACGTGAATATGTTTGAGCATTTCTTTCAGTCTTTATGTAATCATGCTTTTTTAACTCTACATATAGAAAACTTTACAGGAGACAATACTCATCATCAGATTGAAACAATTTTTAAAGCATTTGGAAGGGCCTTGCGCATGGCTTTAGAAATTGATTCAAGACAAGGCGATGAAATTCCTTCTACCAAAGGTTCTTTATAACAACTTCCTATAGAAGATATGACCAAGATAGCTGTAATTGATTATGGCATGGGAAATTTGCACTCAGTTAGCAAAGCCTTAGAAGAAGTTGCCACTACTGAAGAAATTATAGTTACCTCTGATCCTGAGACTATTAAGAGAGCAGATAAAATAGTCCTACCTGGAGTTGGCGCTATTAAAGATTGCCTAGAGGCCTTTTCTGATGATTTAAGAAGTGTGACTTTAGAGCTAATTAGAGATAAACCCACTTTGGCCATATGTGTCGGAATGCAAATGTTGCTAGAGAGTAGCGAAGAGAACGGCGGAGTAAAGTGTTTGAATGTTCTTGATGGGAGAATAGTCAAAATACCTGTTTCAAAAGATATAAAGATTCCTCATATGGGGTGGAATAAAATTAATTTCTTATCAGATCATTTTTTATGGAGCAATATCCCTAACAATAGCTTTTTTTATTTCGTTCATAGTTATTGTTGTTTATCTTCTTCTGATGCCATTTCCGAAACTACTCACGGCGCTAATCTCATTTCTGCGTTGGGCAAAGACAATATCTTTGCTGTTCAATTTCACCCCGAGAAAAGCCAGAATCTTGGATTACAACTATACAAAAACTTTCTAGATTGGAGCGTTTAAGGTCATGATTGTTATACCTGCAATTGATTTAAAAGATGGGAAATGTGTTCGTCTTAAAGAAGGGAAAATGGACGAAGTAACTATTTTTTCTGATGATCCTCTTCAAACTTCCTCAGCCTGGTTCTCACAAGGAGCGGAACTTCTTCATATAGTTGATCTGGACGGTGCCGTACTAGGGAAACCAATAAATGATGAAATAATCTTGTCTATTGCCAAAGAATTCTCTGATAAGAAAATACAGGTAGGAGGAGGGATTAGAGATTATTCTTCGGCAGCCCACTACATAGAAAATGGAATTTCAAAAGTCATAATGGGTACCGCTGCAGTGAAAGATCCAGAAATGTTAAAAGAATTCTGTAATGAATACCCGGGAAAATTAATCTTAGGCGTGGATAGTCTCGACGGTTACGTGAAGACAGACGGATGGATTCAATCCAGCAAGTTAAGACCTGAAGAATTAGTTAAAAAATTTGGAGATATTAAACTTGCAGGGCTCATTTACACAGATATCTCAAGAGACGGGATGATGTCAGGACCTAATATTGAGGCGACTTTATCTCTATCTAATAAAACTGATTTACCTGTTATAGCTTCAGGAGGAGTATCCAGTTTAGATCACATTAAAGAATTATCATCTTCTTCCAGAATTAATGGAGTTATTTGTGGAAGGGCCTTGTATGAAGAAGAATTCACTTTAAAAGAAGCCATGAATGTGGCTAACCAACCCTCATGACTGTAGCTAAAAGAATAATTCCCTGTCTCGACGTAGATAAAGGAAGGGTTGTTAAGGGAGTAAATTTTGTGAATATACAGGATGCAGGTGATCCTGTTGAGATAGCTAAGAGATACGACGATCAAGGGGCCGACGAATTAACTATGCTTGATATAACAGCAAGCAACGAGACCAGGGAAACTACTTATAAAACTGTTGAAAGCATAGCTGGACAGGTTTTTATTCCTCTGACGGTTGGAGGAGGTGTTAGAACCACAAAAGATATTAAAAGGTTATTAAGATCAGGTGCAGATAAAGTAAGCATAAATACCGCAGCTGTAAACAATCCGGATTTTATAAAAGAAGCTGCGGATAAGTTTGGATCTCAATGCATAGTAGTTGCAGTTGATGCAAAGGCTGCAGATGAAACATTTAGCTCGTGGGAAGTAGTAACTTATGGAGGCAGAGAAAGAACAGGAATAGATGTTATCGAGTGGGTGAATACCGTCAAAGAGCATGGAGCGGGAGAGATACTATTAACCAGCATGGACAGAGACGGGACTAAAGAAGGGTTTGACAATAAGCTTACAAAAGCAGTTTCTTCATCTGTTTCTATACCTATTATTGCTTCAGGTGGAGTGGGCACCCTGCAACATTTAGTTGACGGAATTAAGGAAGGCGGAGCAGAAGCTGTTTTAGCAGCAAGCATTTTCCATTTCTCTGAATTCACTGTTCAAGAAGCTAAACAAGCTATGTTGGAATCGGGATTAGAAGTTAGGAATTAGTCCAATCTTTCTATCTTATTTTCTTTAAATTTATAAACTAGAGGAACCCCGGTAGATATCTCTAATTTAACAATTTCTTCAGAGCTAATTTCTTCTAGTTCCATTACAAGGGCCCTGAGAGAGTTGCCGTGAGCTGCCACTAGAATATTTAAACCTTCTATTAATTCAGGGATTATATTTTCTTTAAAATAAGGAAGGACCCTTTCTGCTGTATCTTTCAAACTTTCACCGCCAGGAGGAGGAACATCAAATGACCTTCTCCATATATGAACTTGATCCTCTCCCCATTTTTTTCTAGCTTCGTCTTTGTTTAATCCTGCTAAATCACCATAATTCCTTTCATTTAAACTCACGTCTTTTATAACTTCAATTGAGGGAATATCCATTTGTTCTAGGATAATCCTTCCCGTATCTTGAGCTCTAAATAGGTCAGAGGTAAACATCTTGTCAAAACTATAACCAGCTTCCTTTAATTCCTTTCCTGCTTTTATAGCTTCATCCACTCCTCTTGGGGTCAACTTAGGGTCTTTCCATCCAGTAAATAAATTTTTTTCATTCCATTCACTTTGACCATGCCTGACTAATACTAAATAAGAGGATTTCATTATGTTTATCAATTTTAAATACTTATTTTAACTTAGGAATCTATATAATCTCGTTTCAAGATGGAAAAATTTCTAATATTTATAGGTGAGAACTTTATGGCAGTTCTCCTCTTAATCTCTTTAATCGCAATCTTGGTTTTTTATGAAAGGAAGAAGGGCGGAACTAAGATCGATGCTTCTGAGTTAACTAGATTGATTAACAAAGAAGAACCTTATGTTTTTGATTTAAGAAGCTCTTCAGAATTTGATTCAGGCACTGTTTCTGGAGCGGTAAATATTCAATCAACTGATTTAGTAAAAGGTAATGCTCAGTTCAAAGCAAAAGAAGAAGATAAGATTGTTCTTATCTGTAAAACAGGAAGTAATTCTAGTACTGCTGCCGGAACCCTTAAGAAAGAGGGATATACAAACGTTAGTGTTTTAGCAGGCGGGATGACGGGATGGGTTCAAGGTGGAATGCCTCTTGCTAAGAAGCAAAGTTAAACCTTAGTTTTCTATACCTAGCTCCTTAATTTTTCTAGAGAGAGTATTTCGTCCCCATCCAAGTAACTCAGCAGCTTCTTTCTTTTTTCCCTTAGTTTTGTTCAAAGCAACTTTTATTAAAGTTCTTTCAAATTCTGGCCCAACCTCTTCCAATAGATTCTTATTGCCATTTTCTAAATAATTTTCTGACCATGATCTAAGGACTACTTTCCAGTTATTTTCTTCCTCAGTATTCTCCAATTTTAATTCATCAGGCAAATCCTCTAATTTAACTTCTTTGGTAGGTGACATTACGGTTAACCACCTGCATGTATTCTCAAGTTGCCTAACGTTCCCAGGCCAAGAAAGTGTTTTAAAATAATTTTCTACTTCTTCAGACAAATATTTTTTTTCCTCTTTTAACTCTTCAGAAGATTTTTTAAAGAAATGTTTAGCTAATTCAGGTATGTCTTCTTTCCTTTCATTAAGTTTTGGAAGTGAGAGCTTAATGACGTTCAATCTATGGAATAAATCTTCTCTAAAGTCTCCACTCTTCACCAATTCCTCAAGATTCTGATGTGTTGCAGTAATTATCCTTACATCTACTTTAATTGGTTCTCTACCACCAACGCGATAAAATTCTCCATTTGATAAAACTCTTAAAAGTCGAGTTTGGGTTTCGAGTGGCATGTCTCCAATTTCATCAAGAAATAAAGTCCCACTATTAGCTTGCTCAAACCTTCCTATTCTCTTCTCATCTGCTCCAGTAAATGCACCTTTTTCGTGACCAAATAACTCTGCTTCTAATAGATCTTTAGGAATATCAGCCATATTTAATGCAATAAATGCATTGTCTTTTCTAGGGCTATGTTGAAATAAAGCTTTAGCTACTAGCTCTTTACCTGTTCCTGATTGTCCCATTAGCAGAACAGTAGAGGTTGAGTTAGAAAGCTTGCCTATTGCTCTAAATACTTCTTGCATCGCTGGGGCTTCGCCAATTATTTCTGCTCGTGACTCAGAGTCCTCTTCTATTTCTGAGGTATCTTTCGAGGTTGCTCTTTGGACCATAGAGACCGCTTCTTCAATATCAAAAGGTTTGGGAAGATATTCCCACGCTCCATGTTCATAGGACTCCACGGCACTCTGTAGATCAGAATGGGCAGTCATAATAATAATAGGAATTTCAGGTCTAAGTTCTCTAACCTCATCAAGTAGGTCAATTCCACTTTTACCAGGCATTTTTATGTCAGTGAGGATTAGACTAGGGTTTTCAGTTTCTAATTTTTTTATAACTTTGCTGGCAGAATCAAAGGTTTTAACTTCTATTCCATTTTCAGATAGACCTCTTTCTAGAACCCACCTAATAGACTCGTCGTCATCAACTACCCAGATACCGCCTTTATCCATTTGCTATTTTTATAACCTCTTCTTCTGAAGTCATTATAGGTATATTTATAAAGAATTCTGTCTTATTTGGCTTGCTGTTGTAGTGAATATTTCCTTTATGTTGAGAGATTATTCCTTGTGTTATAGAGAGACCCAATCCAGTACCTTTGTCTTTTCCTGTGATCATAGGAAAGAAGATAGAATCTCTGATTTCTTCTGAAATCCCTGGTCCATTATCGATAACAGATATTTTGCAAACAGTGGCTTTTCTGTCTTTCTGAATTATCTCGCCATGAGAAATACGGGTTATTATTTCAATCTTAGGAGATGCAGTATTAGATTCCATTAGTGCATCTCTGGCATTTTTAACTAAATTAAGAATACTGTTTTCTATTAGGTAACTATCTATAAAGAGTTCAGGAATACTAGGATCAAAATCTTTAAGAACTTTAATATTTTTGTACGTCGATTCTTTTTCAATCAAATTAATTACATTTTCAATTGGGTAATGAATATTTTGCCATTTGAAGTCTGGCTTCTGATTAGGTCCTAAAATGCTGTCAACCAATGCAGTCAGTCTATCCGTTTGCTTGATAATAATATCGGTGTATTCCATTTGTTGGATGTCTTTAAGTTTATTGCTCAAAAGCTGAGCAGATCCTCTTATTCCGCTTAAGGGATTTTTTATTTCGTGGGCCATTCCTCTAACAAAATCTTGAGAGATTTGTTGGTTAGATTGCATCCTGTATCTTTCAATTAGCTCCGAAGAGGCTTCTTTATTAATTATTTCAATTAACAGGCCATCTCGTGAGTCTTCCAAGATTGGGTGAATGCTGTAGTCGCATAAAACCTTTTTCCCTTTCTTTAAATGAAGAAGAGCGTCTATCTTAGTAAAACCTCTATGTTCTTTTAATGAGTTCTTGAAGTCTTTAAAGCTATCAGGTTCTTCATAAAAAACTTGATCAATCTTACTCCCTATAGCTGACATTTCGCTGGTATCAAGAAAAGATAAGGCTGAAGAGTTAATAGATAAAATCTCCAAAGAACGATCAAGAATGATTATTCCTGTATTGAGATCAGATAAATATGTTTTATTGAATGAATCCACGGAGTAAATATCTGGAGGGCTATAACCTCCAGATATTAAACAAAGAATAATACAAAATTACGCCGTCAGGGTTCCAACTATATGGGTAATTATCTTGTAAGGGTCTGCGTTTGATGCCGGTCTTCTATCTTCAAGATAACCATTCCAATTATGCTCAACAGTATAAATAGGAATCCTAATACTAGCTCCTCTATCGCTAACTCCATAAGAAAATTGGTTTATGCTTTGAGTCTCATGCTTTCCAGTTAATCTCATATCATTGTCTGATCCATAGGAGGCAATGCCTTCATCATGAACTGCACCAAGCTTTTCACACATAGAGTTAAAGAGTTCTTCTGATCCAGACGAACGCATTTCTTCGTTTGAAAAATTTGTATGCATTCCAGATCCGTTCCAGTCACCAGTTTTAGGTTTAGGATGAATATTCACACAAACACCAAATTCTTCAGCTACTTTGTGTAGTAAATAACGGCTAACCCAAAGGTCATCGCCGGCTTTTATTCCTTTACCCAGGCATTGATATTCCCATTGCCCAAGAGCTACCTCTGCGTTTGTTCCTGTTAATTCAATACCAGCATCTAAACAAGCATCTAAATGTGCATCAGATATTTCTCTTCCAACCACATTATTGCTCCCTACACCACAGTAGTAGTCTCCTTGAGGTCTAGGAGTTCCTTCTTCCCATCCTAAAGGATTTCCTTTATTGTCCGTAAAGAAATACTCTTGCTCAAAACCAAACCACCATTCATCAGTTACTACTGCCTCAGCGGCAGCTCTAGTATTAGAAGGGTGAACTTCATGTTCTCCGGTGTGAACTTGACACATTACTAGAGACCCATCATTAGTTGGGTTCTCATATTGTTCTACGGGCAACAATAGGCAGTCAGAACTCCCTCCTTCTGCTTGTTGTGTAGACGATCCATCAAAAGACCATTCTGGCGGCTCTCCGTCAGTTACTTTGACCTTACTTCTTAAAGAGGGCTCAGGCTGAAATCCATCAAGCCATATATATTCATATTTATTCATTTATATTCTCCATTCTTATTAAATAAAAAAATATATTACCACGCAAAAGTGGTTTTTTGGACATTAATTGTGCAAAAAAATAGGTATTTTATATTAAAATGAATCTAATAAGTGCAGAAGCACTATTTTAGTGCATATTTTCTAGGGCACTTAGCCCATGTACCTCAGAGTGGCTTAGAAATTCAGAAAAGAATATATTCCATTGAAATTTTTCGTCTTTAGTAAGCATATTCTTATTAGGATATTTATTCCTTAACCAGAATTGCCTTTTGCCATTAAACCTTCTCACCTCTGCCATCCTAGCGTCATGGTAGACAAAGATTTCCATTTTAGTATCTTCCATATACCTTAATAAATTAGACTTATGTAAAGTCAATTCTGAGGTGTGGAGAGATTTTCTATTTATAGAAATTCTTATTTCAGAATTATTTACACCTTCAGGTATAAAAAAATTAAATTCATCATTGATTTTATCAATAGGCAAAAGTTTAATTAATTTTAAATAGTTAATTTCATATAAACGAATTAAGTCGTTAAGACTTTTCCTAGATCTTTTTCGAGTTTGATATCTATTCTTTATCATGCGTAGACCATAATAATAACGCAGCAACTGAACGATAGGGTGACCAAGGTTCCGCTATTTCTTCTATTGTCAACTGTTTTGGTCTTTCCTCCATAGCCATTAATTTTTGTATTGCTATCATTAAACCTAAATCTGCCGCCGGCCAGACATCAATTCTTTTTAGGCAGGCAAGTAAATAGCATTTAGCTGTCCACTCCCCCACACCTTTTATTTTGACCAACTCTTCAATTACTTCAGAATCTTTCTTTTTTTCAAGACTCTTTAAATTTAAGTCTCCAACAATTATTTGATTTGCAATACCTTTACAGTAGTTAATTTTTTGCGAACTTAGACCCGCCCCCTTAAGTTTAGTTTCACTTACTTTAATAAACTTTTCAGCTGTAAAGGGCTTCACTAATTCTTTCATCCTATTAAAGATTGCCTTTGCAGATGCCACAGAGAGTTGCTGATCTACTATCAAACTAACAAGGCCTTCAAACCCTTTTCTTTTGTTAAAAAGCTTTATCTCATAATTTTTCTCTTCAAGTACAGCCTTAAACAGCGGTTCCTTTTCGATCAAATAGCTAAAAGCTTTCTTCAGGTTCCCTTCGTTTAATATATTTTTATCTTCCATATAGCTTTGCTGTAATTTCTTTTTTGAAGGGTAATAAAGCTTTTCGGTCATTGTTATAATTTTTTACATGCGCTTGCTCCCTGACTAGAAAATCATCTATAGCTTCTCTGAACCTTTCATCTTTTATCCAGTGAGCTGAATATGTCTCAATAGGACAAAAACCTCTTTTTATTTTATGCTCTCCCTGAACCCCGGGATCAAAGCAAGTTAATTTATTATCTATACAGAACTCTACGCCTTGGTAATAACAAGTTTCAAAATGAAGAGAATCAAAATCTTCAAAACAGCCCCAATATCTACCATAAAGTTTTTTTGAATCGTAAAAATTAAGTGCACCTGCTACATAACCTCCCTCTTGATCTTGAGCCATAACTAATAAAATATTTTCTGGAATTAATTTAGTTATCTCTTTAAAGAAATCATAATTTAAATACCCTTGCATGCCTCTTTTCATGTAAGTGAGTTGGTAGAATTGATAAAAAACTACCAGCATCTCTTCGGTGATGTCTTTTCCTTGTATTTTCTTCATAGAGATGCCTTGTTGAGATATCTTATCTCTTTCTTTCTTAATATTTTTTCTTTGCCTTGAAGTCATATCTTGTAAGAAATGATCAAAATCTTTGTATTCGTTATTAAACCAATGGAAAGAATAGCTACTACGAACGCTAAAACCTGAATTAGAGAAAGATTTTATTTCTTCTTCCTCAGCTAACAAAATATGAACACTAGAAAAATCTAATTCTTCTGAGATCTCCTTTAAAGCAGAATATAAATTCTCAATGATTTCTTGAGTTCTACCTTTTTCAGCAACCGATAATCTTGGGCCGCTAGCGGGAGTGTATGGAATAGAGCATACTAATTTTGGGTAGTAATTAACTCCATTTCGGTAAAAGGCATCAGCCCAGGACCAATCAAAAACAAATTCTCCTTGAGAGTCAGTCTTAATATACATAGGCATAATGGCAAGTTTTTTATTGTCTTCTGAGACTGTGGCATGAAATGGACTCCATCCTCTTTCTTCAGAAACACATTTATGTCTTTCAAGAGATTCAAGAAATTCAAATTTTAAAAAAGGATAGTCTGAATCGACAATCGAATTCCATTCTTCTTTCTTAATTTCATTAATAGAATTGATAAACTCTATTTTCATAAGTTTGTACCTAACAAAGAACCAATAAATAATGAAAAACCTACCCAATTATTACTTTTAAAAGCTAAAAAACATTTATGTCTATCGTAGTTTCTGACTAGTCCATATTGATAAATGATTAAAGCCAGCCAAGCTAAGCTGGATAAATAGAATAAAGGGTGCATATTTAATTCATACCCAAGCAAAGACCAAATGCCTAGTGAAATAAGATGAAAAGATATAAAAAAATGTACTACTTTATTTCCAAAAGTTAGAGCTGAAGAACGTAAACCAACTTTAATGTCATCCTCTTTATCGCTCATTGCATAAGCAGTGTCGTATGCAAGTATCCAGAAGAAACAGGAAGCAAATAATACCAATGAAACGGTATTTATTTTGTTTAGCTCAACTGCAGAAACCATGATGATTCCCCAAGAGAATGCCAGCCCTAAGAAAAATTGAGGTATAGCAAAGAAGCGTTTAGTTAAGGGGTAGAAAATTGCTAATCCCAGCCCAAGCAGAGCCACTTTAACGGCTAACCAATTCATCCAGACCAAAAGGCTGCAAGAAAATAATAATAGTAAAAAGAACAATGTTAATGCTTCTGGGGGCTTTATAACTCCAGTAACTAAAGGTCTTTCTTTTGTTCTATCCACACTGCCATCAAATTCCATATCAAAATAATCATTTATAACGCACCCAGCAGAACGCATTAAGAATGTTCCTAAAACGAAGAGTGACATTAAGAATAAATCAGGGCTACCTTTAGTTAGAACAATAAAAGCTGAGAGAGTAGGCCAAAGCAGTAACAATGTACCAACTGGCTTGTCTGCTCGTATTAATTTATAGAATCCTAAGATTTTTTCTTTATATTCCATTCACCATTACATAGTTTTAAAAAGGTCATTACTTTAGTCTAGGTAAGCACTAAAGTTGGGTTAGAATAACGTTTTTTTAATCGCTTAAGGAGTAGAAATTGAAAAAATGGGAATGTATTGTCTGTGGATTGGTCTATGATGAAGAAGAAGGCTGGCCTGATGACGGTATAGAGCCTGGGACTAAATGGGAAGACGTACCTGAAGACTGGGTGTGTCCTGACTGCGGTGTAGGCAAGGAAGACTTTGAAATGGTAGAAATATGAACACTTTATCTGCTCCAGAAAACTTAACTAGAAATGTTTTGATAGGCATGGGACTTGGGGTCTTAGTTGCTTCGATTTTCTATTATTCTCCAAATCTTTTTCCTCAAACACTATCTCTAGGAGTTGAAAAGTATGTATTTAACTTAGGGGGCCAAATCTTCAAGAACCTCTTAATGTTGGTTGTTGTTCCGCTTGTCTTCTTTTCTTTAGTTTCTGGAATTTCCTCTTTGTCTAACATGGTTAAATTGGGGTCGATTGCCACGAAAACCATTGGACTTTATTTATTAACGACGGCGATTGCAGTCAGCTTAGCTTTATTCTTTGGGTGGGCTCTAGATCTTTCTGGTAGCTCAGGTGAAGTAGTGCCTTATACGCCACCTCCAGGTGATTCAAGTCTCTATGGAACCGTTCTAAGAATATTCCCTAACAATATGTTCGGAGCTTTTATAGAAAATAACATGCTAGGAATAGTTTTTATAAGCATCTTGTTTGGCATTGCCCTTAATCTTACGGACGATTTAACTGATGGACTCTCTAAGAGCTTTGAAAGATTTAATATAGTTTTTCTAAAAATTGTTCTGTTAATAATGAGTTTTGCCCCGATCGGTGTCTTTTGCCTAATGGGAAGCTACGTAATGGATAAAGGGGTAGATATATTTGGCGATCTAGCGGAATACGTTCTTATATTAATATTTGTTCTGTTTTTTCATCTTATATTCACTTACTCACTAATACTTAAGTTTTTCGCTAATCTTAATCCGATAACTTTCTTTAAGAAGATGAGGAATGTGGCTTTATTTGCTTTCTCAACTTCTTCTAGTGCAGCAACTATCCCTGTAACCCTAAAAACTGTAACTGATGATTTGGGGGTCAAAAAGGATGTCTCTTCTTTTGTTGTACCTGTAGGAGCGACAATCAATATGGATGGAACTGCTATCATGCAAGGTCTTGCAACTATGTTCATTGCAAGCACTGTTGGGGTAGATTTAACTCTAGTTCAGTATGGACAAATAGTTTTGTTAGCAATAGTTACATCAATAGGCACGGCTGCCGTTCCTTCTGCAGGAACAGTTACATTGGCCTTAATTCTTGGTTCCATAGGACTGCCTTTGGATGCAATCGGCCTGATTCTTGCTGTTGATAGGATCTTAGACATGATTCGTACTGCCGTGAATGTATGTGGAGATGCTGCTGTTTCGTGCATTGTTGGAAAATCCGAGAATGAATTTGATCAAGAAGTTTTTGATTCTAAAAATTAGTATTTTCATTAATTTATTATTCTTGTAGACTCACGCGCTATTAACAATTAATTCCAGTATTTTTAAGGAGAAATGATGATTGAAAGTTATCTTGCTATACCACCATTATTAGGAGTCTTAGGTCTATTAGTAGCCTTAGGAATATTCTTGGTTATGAACAGTTTCCCTGAAGGGGATGAAAAAGTTAAGAAAATAGGAGATCAAATCCATTTAGGTGCAATGACTTTTATGAAAACGGAGTACACCTATTTAAGTTTATTTGCTTTGGTTGTCATTATTTTAGTTTATTTATCATTAGGTCAAGACACAGCATTGGCTGTATTGGCGGGAGCCTTATCATCATCTATAGCGGGTTGGATTGGTATGTACTCTGCAACCAAAGCTAATGTTAGGACTGCTACTGCTGCTTCTCAATCTGGAGCGGAGTCTGCTCTTTCTGTAGCTTTTTATGGCGGATCTATTATGGGTCTTTGCGTGGCTTCTCTGGGCTTAATTGGGCTTGGCTCCTTGTACTATATTCTTAGTGGTGATGCACACTCAATAGAAGGTTTTGCAATGGGTGCTTCCATTGTGGCTTTGTTTTCAAGAGTTGGAGGTGGCATTTATACCAAGAGTGCCGATGTTGGAGCTGATTTAGTTGGAAAAATCGAAGCAGGAATACCTGAAGATGATCCACGTAATCCTGGAGTGATAGCAGATAACGTTGGAGACAATGTAGGAGACATAGCTGGAATGGGCTCAGATATTTTTGAATCTTACTGTGGCTCTATGGTTGCTTGTATTGCTATAGCATCTACTTACGCAATAACTTCTGATTTTGCGCAAGCAGACAAAGAAGGAATGATGTTTTTACCTTTGGCGCTAGCTTCAATAGGTTTAATAGCTTCTATTATAGGAATAGTAATCGTTAGATTGTTTTCAAAGTCCTCACCTGCAAATGCTATGAGATGGGGCACCATGGGAGCGCCACTAATTTTTATAATAGCAGCATACTACTTAACTAACTTTCTAGTTGAAAGTAATCCTTTACCTGGAAGCGATGGTTTAGATGTTTGGCTGGCTGTTGTTTGTGGTTCTGTAGGAGGTATAGCTATTGGTTTAATTACTGAATACTACACTGGCTCAAGTCCAGTAATAAAGATCGCGGAAGCTGGACAAACTGGTCCTGCTACAGTGATGATCACAGGACTTTCAGTAGGTATGCAATCTGTTGTGCTCCCTATAGCTTGTATTATTCTTATTATTTTTATCTCAACTCAGTTAACCGGTCTTTATGGTGTAGGTATTGCTGCAGTAGGTATGTTATCTACAGTTGGTATTACGATGGCAATAGATGCTTATGGACCCGTTGCCGATAACGCAGGAGGAATCGCCGAAATGGCTGGCATGCCATCTGAAACTAGAGTAATTACAGATGAGTTAGATGAACAAGGCAATACTACCGCTGCTATTGGTAAAGGCTTTGCTATAGGAGCTGCAGCTTTAGCAGCATTAGCAATTATCTCCGCGTTTGTAGAAACAGTCTCTGCAAACAGAGCAGAACCGCTTGAGCTCATATTATCTAATCCAACTGTTCTCATAGGTATTTTTATTGGTGGTGCTATACCCTTCTTAATAGCTTCAATAACGATGACTGCTGTTGGCGATGCTGCTTTCGAAATGATAAATGAAATTAGAAGACAGTTTAAAGAGATTCCAGGACTTCTGGAGGGCAATGCTGAGCCTGATACCGAAAAATGCGTTGATATAGCTACATCAGCAGCTTTAAAGAAAATGTTACTACCAGGAATTATTGCAGTATCTGCACCTCCTTTAGTTGGATTAGGTATTGGCGCAGAGGCTTTAGGTGGACTCCTTGCTGGAGGTCTTTTAGTTTGTGTTTTGATGGCTCTCTTTATGGCTAATGCTGGAGGAGCATGGGATAACGCCAAGAAATATATTGAAAAAGGGAATTTAGGTGGAAAGGGAACCGACACTCATTCAGCAGCCGTTGTTGGCGACACTGTGGGAGATCCATTTAAAGATACTTCAGGACCTTCCATGAATATTCTTATTAATGTTATGGCAATTGTGAGCTTAGTAATTGCCCCATTACTTTAAGAATCTAGTTTAGGCCTTTTTCCATTTTACTATGAGGAATGCCTGTATCAGATTGATACGGGCCTTTCTCTTTATAACCTAAAGACAAGTAAAAGCTCAAAGCATTTTCTCTTGCATTAAGGACAACCCTTTTGGCTCCTTTAGAAGATGCAAATTCTTCAAGTTTCTCAACAATCTCTGACCCTATGCCTTTTCTCTTTAGGTTTTCATTAACCGCCATGTAACGAATCTGGGCTTCCTCGGGGCTATTGAAATGGACTCTTCCTGATGCAATAACTTTTTTTTCCTCATCTATACCCATTAAATGGTAGCTTGAAGATTCTAAATCATCCTCAAGAGAATCCTGTGACATCCCTAAAGGTTTTCTTAAGACTTCCCAGCGAAAGAACAAATAATCCTTCCATTCTTTTTCAGATTTAGGTGGCCTTATAAAGTAATTAGACATTTCTTTTAATTAAATTTTACAATTAACCCCGTGGGAAAGCAGGACAAAATTTTTGAAAAGGGTAATGTAAGTGGTTTGCCCTTTTCTTTCAATCAAGAAGTAACAGAAGTTTTTGAAGATATGATTGATCGGTCTGTGCCTGGATACAACACAACTCTTAGAATTATCCAGCAACAAGCCAAGAATCATTATATAGATGGGTCTAATGTTTATGATTTAGGTTGTTCTCTTGGTGCCTCTACTTCTTCTTTATTAAATGCCTTAAATGGAAGGCCTAGAGTAATCGCAATTGATAATTCAGACTCAATGGTAAGGTTTTGCACAGAAAGGTTTAGTAGATCTATTAAAGCGGAACAGGTTAAATTTTTAAAAGAAGACATATCTCAATCTGAAATTGTAAATGCTTCCGTAGTTGTAATAAATTTCGTACTACAGTTTTTAAGTATTAAGGAAAGAGTAGGGTTGATGCAAAAAATCTACCAAGGACTAGTTCCTGGAGGAGTCCTAATTTTATCTGAAAAGGTTCATTTTGATTCAAAAAAAAGAACAGCAGAAATATCTAACATTCATCATTTTTTTAAAGCTACAAACGGTTATTCCAAATTAGAAATTTCTTCGAAAAGAGATTCTTTAGAGGGGGTTTTGGTTACTGAGACAGAGTCTCAGCATATTTATAGGGCAAAAGAGTTAGGTTTTAAAGACCCAACTAAATTAATGTCAAACTTAAATTTTTTAACGTACAAGTTTCAAAAATAATGACTTTTATCTCACCAGAGTGCGAGGAACTTTTTATAGACTATATCGATTCAAATAATCCGTTTGGTCAAAAAAAAGATAAAAGAATAGGAAATTGGATAAGTCTTCTATCTAAGATCCCAAGTCTTGAGGATGCTAAGAGTGATTTGTTGTCAGGTGTAATTATAAAAGGAAAATGCAATGGCTCTGATGAGGAAGTAATAGAGAATCTTTTATCTGAGTTGTTACCTTGGAGAAAGGGTCCTTTTAAGGTAAATAATACTTTCATAGATAGTGAGTGGAGATCAAATCTGAAATGGGATAGATTTCTTGAATTAGATCTAGACCTAAAAGATAAGACTATTCTAGATGTGGGCTCAGGCAATGGGTATTACGCATTTAGAATGTTAGGGCTAGAAGCTGAAGCTATATTATGTTTAGAACCTAATTTAACTCACTTTTCTCAATTCCTAGCAATTAATCATTTTATAAAGACCAATAAAATAAAGATGCTCCCTGAGAGACTTGAAGCGTTAGAAATGAAAGAAACTCATTTTGATGTAGTTTTTAGCATGGGTCTTTTATATCATCAAAGAGATCCATCTAAGCACCTCAATTCCTTAAGCAATAGAATGAAAGAAGGGGGGCAATTGGTTATAGAAACCATAGTGGCATCTAATGAATATGGAGATTATTTAGAGCCAAAAGGACCTTATGCATCAATGCCAAATGTTCATTTCGTTCATACAAATAAGGGGTTTATGGATTTGGCAGAAAAAGAAGGTCTAAAGGTTATTAGTAACTCAGCGGAGGTACAAACAACCCTAAATGAACAGAGACGAACTAAGTGGATGCCATTTAAATCCTATGAGTCTGCAGTTTTGGAAACCCATCAAGATATAACCGTTGAAAATTTTCCTGCCCCTAAGAGAAAGTTTTATGTGTTAGAAAAGTTTAGCTAAGACTCAGAATAATCAACTCTATTTCCAATCCATCTCAAAACTAAGGTTTTTGCATAATTGTCATCATTCTTAGCTATAGCAATTGCATCTTCTTGTGCTTCTTCTAAAAGATCAGAGTCTCTAATTGGATTTGCTATCTTCAGATCCATTAAGCCAGATTGCCTAACACCATAAATATCTCCAGCTCCCCTTAACTCAAGGTCTTTTTCAGCAATTTCAAAACCATCGTTAGTTTCTTGCATAGTTTTTATTCTCTCTTCAGCTAAGGAACTTAGAGGTTCTTTATAAAGTAAAAGGCAGTGCGAATCAGAATTGGCTTTCCTTCCTACCCTTCCTCTGAGCTGATGTAATTGTGAAAGCCCTAATCGTTCAGGATTTTCTATGATCATTAAAGTTGCTTCAGGTACATCAACTCCAACTTCTATCACTGTAGTACATACTAATAATTGTATTTTCCCCTCTCTGAACTTTTTAATAACTTGATCTTTAGATTTCTTTTTTAATTTTCCATGAACTAGCCCTACATTAATTTTGGTTAATTGCTCTGATATCTCTTTAAAAAGCTCTTCAGCTGATTGTGCTTCAAGTTCTTCAGATTCTTCAATTAAAGTGCAAACCCAGTAAACCCTTTGACCAGATAAGCACACTTCTTCAATTCTTTTAATAACCTTTTGTCGAAGTGAGTTAGGTCTAGCTGATGTCTCTACAGGCCTCCTACCAGGAGGCATTTCATCAATGATGGAAGTTTCTAACGAGCCATATACAGTCATCGCCAAGGTTCTAGGAATGGGTGTTGCAGTCATAATTAATTGATGAGGACTTTGGTTTTTTGTGCCACCTTTTTCAAGCATTGAAAATCTTTGATGCACTCCAAATCTATGCTGCTCATCTATAACCGTTAAGCCCAAGCAATTAAAAATAACATCTTCTTGGAAGAGGGCATGAGTCCCTACCAAAATGTTTATTTCTCCACTTTTTAATTTAGAAATAATTTCTTTTCTATCTGAAGCGTTTGTTGAGCCTGTTAATAATTCAACCCTCAAACCAAGAGAGGAAAACCATTCAGATAATGACAAATGGTGCTGCTCAGCTAATATTTCTGTTGGACACATAAAGGCTGTTTGCCAACCATTTTCATGTGCATGCAATGCACTTAAAGCTCCAACTAATGTTTTTCCAGAACCCACATCCCCTTGAAGCAGTCTTCTCATTGGCAAGTTTCCAGTTAGATCTGATCTAATTTCATCCCATGTTCTTTTTTGTGCTCCAGTTAAGTTAAATTCTAAAGTCGAAGTAAACTTTTCTTCTGCATTAGAGATCTTATCCATGACAGGGCCTGACCTTCCTTCTAACTCATTTTTTAATATCCCTGCACATAACATGTGAGCGACTAACTCTTCTTTAATTAAAGCTCTTTGAGCTGGATGTTTCCCTTCAATAAGAGTTTGAATGTCTATATCTGAAGGAGGATTATGAATAAATTTCAAGTTTTCCCATAAATCAGGAAAACCTGATTCAGCATTAAGTGAAGAGCTTTCTTTTAGTAAATCATGTTTATCACAATAGATAATTGAGTCATGTATGACTTTCCTTATTCTGCCTTGTTGTAAACCAGAAGTTGTTGGGTATACAGGAGTGAGATTATTATCTATATCTAAATTTTCTGACTTATCAAATATTTGATATTGAGGGTGAATCATTTGTTTCCCATTTGGCCCTGGCGTAACTGGTCCATAACACCTAATCATTAGACCTTCCTTTAAAGCTTTGTGTTGGGCCATAGCAAAATTAAACATTCGCATAGTTAAACGACCCGTTCCATCGTAGATCTCTGTGAAAAGCATTCTTCTTCCCCTAAAAACAACCGTGGACTTGACTATCTCTCCTTCTACTAAAACCGATTTATCATAAGAAGCATCTCCAATAGGAGTTAAGACTGTTCTGTCTTCATATCTAAAAGGCAAATGAAACATTGCATCTTGAACTGATTGTATGCCCAAAGACTTTAAAGATTCTGAAATCTTGGGACCCACTCCCTTTAAGTTGGTTACTGAATGAAGATCTTTGCTGTCTTCAGTCATAATAGATTAGTTGTTCTTTACTATTATTGCTTCTACTTCAATTAAAGAATCTAAAGGCAATCTGGCCACCTGCAGAGCTGCTCTAGCAGGGTAGGGCTCAGTAAAAAGCTCAGACATCACTTCATTGACTAAAGAGAATATAGATAGGTCTTGTAGAGAGACATTTAATTTAACTATGTCATTTATGGAACAATTAGCTTCTTCACATATAGCAGAAATATTAGTGAATACTTGTCTGATTTGGTTTTCTTCTCCTTCTACTAACTCCATAGTTCCAGGTTCTAAAGGTATTTGACCCGAAATATAAATCATATTTCCTGCCTCAATGGCTTGGGAATAAGGACCTATAGCACCAGGTGCTTTTTCTGTTTGAATCTTTTTTTTCATAATTAATGTAAAACCTTCGCTTGTCTTTCTTCTTGATCGTGGATCCTAGATACAGAAGCTATTGATTTTAAAGTTTTTATTTTCTTTATTATTTTTGAAAGATGTAATCTATCAGAAACCTCAAGATCAAGCACGAAATCATGTATACCAGAATTAAGGTCCGTTGTTTGTATTGAACTAATGTTTGTTCCTGTTTCAGTTATAGCTGAGGCTATGTTTGCCAAGAGCCCCGGTTCGTCATTTGCCATAATCTTGATTTGAGAAGTAAAAACTTTTCCAGAAGACTCCCCCCAATTAACAGGGAAACATTGTTGAGGATCTTTTCTAAAAGAGAGTATGTTTTTGCATCTTTCTTGGTGAACTACTAACCCTTTATCTGCGGTAAAGTGACCCATAACTGAATCTCCAGGAATAGGCTTACAACAAGGAGCATAATTAACCACAAGCCCTTCAGAACCTGTAATTTCAAGAGGAATTACGGAATCCGATTCAATCTCACTATCTTTATTTACGAATCCTGCTATTTGTCGGGCAACAACATTCGCTACCCTTATACCTAATCCTATTTCTTTAAGGATCCTGTTCAAACTTCTTCCTCCAATAGTGTCTAATGCACCTCTTAATTTATCTTTATCAATATTTTTTAATTTAATATTTAAATTCTCAAGAGATTGTTCTAGTAATTTTTTTCCAAATTTTCTTGCCTCTGAAGATTTTAGGCTTCCTAGGTAGCTTCTAATACTGTGTCTTGCTTTGGTTGTTGTTGCAAAATTTAGCCAAGCTGGAGAAGTTTGAGGAACAGTATCCCTAAGTATTTCTATAGTTTGACCACTTTCTAGAGGAACGCTCAAAGGAGCAAGCTTTTTGTTTATTCTGCAAGCCCTGCAATGATGACCTATATCAGTATGAACTGCATAAGCAAAATCTATTGCAGTAGATCCACCATGCATTTCAATAACTTCTCCTTGTGGTGTAAATACATAAATTTCGTCTGGGAAAATATCAGTCTTAACCGAGTTAATGAACTCTTCTGTGGTTTCATAGTTTTCTCGCATTTCTAATAAACCCGCAATCCAGCGTCTAGCTTTAATTTGAGGGCTTGAATCAGAATTATTTCCTGATTTGTAGAGCCAGTGAGAAGCTATACCATTTTCTGCCATATCATTCATTTCTTGTGTTTTTATCTGTATCTCTATAGGAACTCCTTTTAGCGCAATTACTCCAGTGTGAATAGATTGATAACCGTTAGATTTAGGGATTGCTATATAGTCTTTAAATCTCCCTCTAACTGGCTTGTACATGTTATGAATATGTCCAAGTGTTCGATAGCAATTTTCAGGAGTATCTACGATAATTTTTATAGCATATACGTCCATAATTTCTTCAAAAGACCTTCTCCTTTCCTTCATTTTCCTATAGATGCTATAAATATGTTTTTCTCTTCCTTCAACTATAGAAGCTATGCCTTCGTTTAATAATTTATCACTCATTTCTTTCTGGATTTTATTCAAAAGCCTTTTTCGGCCGCCCCTATTTTTCTTTACAGCTGCTATTAGCCTTTCGTACCTAGTTGGGTAGATTGTTTTAAAGGCTAGATCTTCTAGTTCTCGATATAAATTGTTCATGCCAATTCTGTGAGCAATGGGAGCATAAATTTCTAAAGTTTCTTTGGCTATTCTTAGTTGTTTTTCTCGATCTAAATACATAAGTGTTCGCATGTTATGTAATCTATCAGCAAGCTTCACGACAATAACTCTAATATCTTTAGACATAGCTAGAACCATCTTTTGAAGGTTCTCAGCTTGAGACTCAGTTTTACTTGAGATCGTTAAAGTATTTAACTTGCTTACTCCATCAACTAGATCGGCAACTTCTTTGTTGAATTTTTTTTCGATAACACTTTTAGCTATTCCTGAATCTTCCATGACATCGTGAAGCATTGCAGCTGTAAGGCTATTTTCATCCATTCTGAAGCTACCTAATATGCTCGCAACTGCTATGGGATGTGTCACGTACGGATCACCGCTAGACCTATATTGCCCAGAGTGAGCCTCGCAAGCAAAATCATAAGCTTTATTGACTTGTTTTACTTTCTTGGGATCCAAGTAATCCGAAAGTTTTTTTGAAAGTGCGCCTATAGATTCCATAAAATTATTAAAACAAAGATTAAGTATCTCTATTTTTGAGCCCTAAGGCTAATGATATTGGAATATTTAAGTTTGTGGCAAGTCTTCAGCAGAAAGACCTTCAGAGAATTCTTGCTCCAAATCAGCAATATCAACCTTAAGATCATTAATATTCTCAGTTGATACTGTCCCGGCTTCAATTTCTCTAAGTGCCATAACTGTAGGCTTATCATCTTCCCATTCAAGTGTAGGGCGTCTTCCACCAGTTGCAAGTTGGCGTGCTCTTTTTGCAGCCAATATGATTAATTCGTATCTAGTACTAACCTTTTCTAAACAATCTTCTACAGTGATTCTAGCCATAATTAATATACTCTTAAGTAAGGGGTGGGCATTCTAATGCAAAGTGCTCTATTGATCCAGCAAATGAGATAAACATTTTCTTGTAAATGCTTCTCTTTCCTTGTTAATGTCTGAGTTAGAGTACATCGCATATTTCAGGTCCATAAAAGCAAGATCAAAATCATCATTAGTTAACAAATAGTCAAAATCCTTGCCGGAAAGAACTTCTTCTTTTGCCTCTGAAAGCCTTTTTTCTATAGTTTTTTCACTATCCTGGCCTCTATTATCTAGTCTATTTCTTAAGTCTTCGTAAGAAGGAGGGATAATGAAGATAGTTTTAGCATCCGGATAAGTATTCTTTACTTGTATAGCGCCTTGGACATCGAGTTCTAATATAACATCAAATCCTTGAGAGATTGTCGACTCAACCCAATCTCTAGGTGTTCCATAAAGGTTTCCAAAAACTTTCGCGTATTCAAGGAAATTTCCTTCATCAATCTTTTTATTGAACTCTGCTTCATTTACAAAGAAATAGGCGACACCCTCTTCTTCGTTTTTCCTTTTCTCCCTAGTCGTGCAAGAAACACCCAATTTAGCTTTAGAGGCCAGTCCTTCATCTAAAACCTTTTGGATTAAAGAAGTTTTACCAGTGCCCGAGGGTGCAGAAATAACAAATAATTGAGCCATAAATTAAAAAGAAGTTTATTGTAGGTTAAATGCATTAAAATGATGAAGTTTTTAACAAACTTTTTATGAAAGATAGAGAAAACAATTTTTTTGAGCTTGCGATAAAGGCTGAGGCTCTTCTTTTAGGTGATTTTACCTTGAAGTCTGGAAGAAAGAGTCCTTATTTTTTTAATATCAGTTCTTTCTTTGAGTTAGGCTTTATTAATGAATTGTCTAATTTATATGCAAATTTAATTGAGGAAGAAGAAATTCAATTTGATGTAATTTTTGGTCCTGCTTATAAAGGTATACCGCTTGCAGCAGCAGTTGCAACAATTATTAGTGGAAGAACATCAAACTTAATCTCAATTAGTTTCGATAGGAAAGAAGAAAAAACTCATGGAGAAGGTGGAAAAATAGTGGGTAGTGTTGCAGGAAAGAAAGTTCTAATTTTAGACGACGTCTTAACTGCTGGGACTGCATTAAATCAATCCATAGAATTAGTTAGAGGAATGGGAGGCGAGGTTGTTTCTTCTTTAGTTGCGCTTGATAGAGAAGAGCTTGTAGGGGGAGTTCTAGCTAGAGACTTAATAGGAGAGAAAACAAACTCAAAATTATTATCGATAGCAACTATTTCTCAACTAGTAGATTTCTTCAACCAAACAAATAAAACAAAAGAAGCCCAACTAATAGAAGAATACTTATCTAAGCAATAATGTTTACAGGGATTGTTCAAGAAATAGGTGAAATTAAGGAATGCAATAAGACCCCCTCTGGAAAAACTATAGAGGTCTTAGCAACTAATTCTTTTACAGAAAATCTTAAGAAAGGTGCAAGCGTTTCGGTAAATGGCGTTTGTTTAACGGCAGTAAGTTCAAGTAATGGCAATATGATCTTTGATGTAATTCAGGAGACTTTAAGAATCACTAATTTAGACGATATTCAAGTTGGCAGTATGGTTAACCTAGAAAGGTCTCTCAAATATGGAGACGAAGTAGGCGGTCATATACTTTCTGGTCATGTTTCATATAAAGCTCAATCTAGATTGATCCGAAACGATGGAGAAATAGAATTAAGAATTGAATGCCTTAAAGAATGGTTAGACTTTGTATTTCTCAAAGGGTATGTGGCAATTAACGGAGCTAGTTTAACTGTAGCTAAGAAAGAGAAGGGTAGCTTTTCAGTATTTTTAATTCCAGAGACATTAAATGCTACCAATTTATCGGAGTCCTTTGAAAACTCTTTTTTAAATATAGAGCTAGATCAATCTACTTATTCATCCGCAAAAGCACAAAGAGATTAATCTGAAAGGTTTTCTTTCACTATCTTACTAACCAAACCCATATCAGCATTACCTTGTATTCTTTGTTTTAAAGACCCCATTACTTTTCCCATATCTTGAGGTCCAGAAGCAGAAATTTCTTTAATAACTTCTGTTACTATTAAAGAGAGCTCTTCTTCACTTAATTGTTCCGGTAAGTAATCAGAAAGAATATTAATTTCATTCTGTTCTTTTTCCGCCAATTCACTTCTACCCGCTTCGGAGAATTGAGAATAAGAATCCTTTCTTTGTTTTATCATTTTTTGTAGGATTTGAATTACTTGCTCATCTTCAAGATCTATCCTTTTATCTATTTCTTCTTTCTTTAATTCAGAAATGGCCATTCTAAGAGTGGATGTGGTTTCTTTATCCCTATTCTTCATAGAAACCTTAACAGCTTCTTCTATAAGAGGTCTGATAGTTTGGTTTGCCATATTGGCTCCTTAGTTTTAGAAACGGGGCGGTCTGCCTAATCTGTTCTTTCTTTGATTTTTTTGTTCTCTTTTAACTGCAGCTGCTTTTTTTCTTTTTAAAACAGAAGTTGGTTTTTCGTAGAACTCACGTTTTCTGACTTCAGGAATTATTCCAGCTTTCTCACATGCACGTTTGAACTTTCGCAGTCCTACATCGAATGATTCATTTGGTCGTATTTTTACTGAAGGCATATAAATTCCCTTATGGGATGCGCAATTCTATAGAACCAATTTTATTTTGGAAAGTCTTTCTTTTTTTTAATTTTTGACGAGAATAGCTTAAACCAAACAAAAATGAATATTTTAGGAATCGAAACATCTTGTGATGAAACAGGCATTGCTATTTATAACACTGAGAAGCAATCTATTATTTCAGAGCAGTTATTTAGCCAAGCCTCTAAGCATGCAGAGTACGGAGGTGTAGTTCCAGAACTGGCTTCTAGAGATCACTTAATCAAAATAATACCTCTAATTAAGCTTACCTTAGAAGAAGTCGAGCTTGAATTTAGTGATTTAGATGGCATAGCTTATACAGCAGGACCTGGTTTAAGAGGTCCTCTTTTAATAGGAGCGTCTATGGCTAAATCACTTGCTTTTAGCCTGAAGATACCTTCAATAGGAATTCATCATATGGAAGCGCATTTGTTAATAAATCTTTTAGAAGATCCTGCACCTAAATTCCCTTTTCTTACCTTACTTATATCGGGCGGGCATTGTCTTTTAATAAATGCGAAAGAGATGGGTTCATATGAAATAGTAGGACAAACTATTGATGATGCTGTTGGAGAAGCTTTTGATAAAGTATCTAAACTCCTAGAACTAGGATATCCAGGAGGGCCTTTAATAGAAAAGCTTGCTGAATCAGGAGATTCATCTGCTTTTAGTTTTCCAAGACCTATGACTAATAAAGACAATCTAGATTTTAGCTTCAGCGGTTTAAAAACAGCGGTCTTTTATACTCTCAAGGACACTAAATTTATAAATAAACAGATTAAGGCTAATATTGCAGCTTCTTTTCAAGACGCTGTTGCTGATACTCTTTTGATCAAATCAAGGAAAGCATTAGAAGAAACTAAACAAAATGAGTTAGTTATTGGAGGTGGAGTGGCTTCTAATAAATATATAAGAAAGAAGTTAGTTGAAGGCCTTAAGGATAATAAAATATATTTTCCGCCGCTTGAACGTTGCACTGACAATGGAGCGATGGTTGCCTTTGCTGGAAGTTTTTATTTAAGCAATAATAATCATGCTAAAAATGATCTAGTCCGACCCAAGTGGCCTTTATCAGAGTTATGATATGGATAAAGTATTTATAAATAACCTTCAAGTAGAAACAATCATTGGCATCTTTGATTGGGAGAGAGAGGTTAGGCAGGTTGTTTCAATTGATCTTGAAATGGAATTTGATAACAAAAAGGCTGCTAAGTCTGATGACATTAAAGATGCACTTGATTATAAGAAGATAGGAAAGAGAATAACCGCTTTCGTTGAAAAATCTAAATATAAACTGATTGAAAGGCTTGCCGAACAAATAGCTAAACTAGTTTTAAAAGAGTTTCCTGTTTCCAGTTTAATAGTTTCTGTAAACAAACCTGGTGCCATGAGAGGTTCAGAATCAGTTGGTATAAGAATTACCAGACCCTAATGCATCAAGTTTTTGTCAGTATTGGCAGCAATATAAATCCTAAGGAAAATATAAAAATAGCTAAGGGTTGTTTAAATAAGCTTTTTGATTGTAAGTACTCAAGTTTATATAACACTAACGCTGAAGGCTTTGAAGGAAATAAATTTATTAACTGCGTAGTAGGGTTTGAGACAAATCTATTAGTTTCCGAATTACAAAAGCATCTAAAAAAAATAGAGCTTAAGATGGGCAGAACTGAAGATCAGAAGGGCATGTCAAATAGAGTTATTGATTTAGATATAATTCTTTATGGGGATCATATTCTTGAAGAGGATAATTTCGATATACCCAGTAAAGATATAGAAGATTATCTTTTTGTTCTTGAACCTTTAGCGGAAATAGCTGGAGAATTGCGTCACCCTGTTTCTAAAATATCTTTTTCTGAACTATTGAAGCAATTGAAATCTAATTAAATATTTTCGCCTATCGCTCTAGCTCTTTCAGTAACTGACTCTTCATCCTCCTTAAGGTGTTTGACAGCCATGAAAAGAGTTATACAAGGTATTAATAAGATTAATAAGATTATTGCCATGGAAGTTTGCATAGCATCCCCTGGAGCATAACTTTGAGAATCTATAAAGAAGTCAGCAATTCTGCCCAGAGTATAAGGTCCTAATGCAAGTCCAATCATGCTAAGGGTCAGAATGAAGAACGCGCCTGACATTGCTCTCATTCTTGGTAGTACAAGATTAGTAACTGTAGTTGCAGCACAACCTACGTACACAGAACTTCCAATGTGGTAAATAAAGTTAAATACTATAGATACATTTTTAGATTCTGTATAAATCATCCCTAAACAGCCAAGAGTAGTTACTACTATCCCTCCAACAAAGATTACATATAATCTACCACCTACATACTTTTCTTTAAGTTTATCCCCAAAGTATCCTCCTCCTATTACTCCAATGAATGACCCAACGGCAGTTACCAAACCAATAAAAGTTCCAATTTCTAAAGCAGTCATTCCATGATAGTTAATATAGAAGGGTGGGGTAAATGCTGAATAAGCATAGCCAACAAAAGGAATGCACGGGAAAGATATAAAGGAATAGACTATAGCTTTACTTCTAAACATTAAATTAAAAGCTACGGGGTCTCGTTCTCTTAAGCTTTGTATCCAAGTGCAAACCAAATATGCGCCAATTCCCCAAGCCACCCATTGCAAAAAGTCCTCAGTTAATTGGTACAGTAAAAAACAAACAAGAAAAATAGTTGAAGCAATTAAAAGATTGATTAGTAGAGTTCTTGCCAGGTCCTTTCTACCTATAAAAGATAAAGGTGTTAGCCCAATAAATTCTTTAAAGGTGTCCTTGAAAGGTTCTTTGCTAGGCTCGGTGACTATACCTTCACTCATACCTCTTATTGGCTCTCTAATGAATGTGAATGTTATTAGAGAAAGTAAAAGACCCGGTAAACCAACTCCCATGAAGGCTGCTTGCCATCCTTTTAAACCAAAAGGGGCATCGGAAGGATTGGGATAGGCAGTATTCCAAGTGTCTAAAATCCAACCGCCTAAGAATAATCCTATTGCTGCTCCTATATATAGACCACTAGAGTATATAGATAAAACCGTTGCTCTTACTTTAGGAGAGAAATAATCAGATAGAAGAGAATAGGCAGAAGGGGTGGCAGTGGATTCTCCTATACCTACTCCAAATCTGTAGATAGAGAGACTTAAAAAGGATTTGGCAGTACCAGAAAGTGCAGTCATTAGACTCCAAAAAGCCAACCCGATACTGATAAGGTTTTTCCTATTCCAAGAGTCAGCTAATTTTCCCATTGGTATACCTACCACGGAATAGAACACACCAAATGCTGTACCAAATAAGAATCCTATATCGCTATTAGATATTCCCAAATCTGCCTTAATGTCTTCAGCAAGGATTGAAATAATCTGCCTATCTACAAAATTAAAGATATAAACTACAACCAATAGGCTTAACGCAATTTTTGCGTGTAGGCCACCTACAGCAGAATTTTCATTATCTGACATTACTTCCCTTTATTTAGGTCTTTTGAAGAATTAAGATTCTATTTTTGCAGTAGCATTTCCAGTGATCACGGCAACATCATTTTGATTGGTTGTTTCAATTTGAAGATCTACAACCCTTTCACCATCTTGCTCTCTTATATCTATAATCGTTGCGGTGCTGGTCAGGGTATCTCCAGGCCATACCTGATTTGTGAACCTAACCCCATACTTTTTAAGCGTTCCATCACCGACATAATCCGTAAGCATTGTTCCTGTTAGGCCCATTGAGAGCATTCCATGTGCAAATACGCTTGGATAGCCTGCTACCTGAGTTGTGAATATCTCATCTGTATGGAGAGGGTTGTAATCTCCTGAAGCACCTGCATATTGAACTATTTGTGTTCTCTTCAGGTCCTCTACCAAAATAGCAGTATGAATATCGCCAATTTTAATTTCGCTTTCTTTTAACATATTATTTTCCTTAACTGTCGACAGCTCTTTCCGTTTGCACACCTACGCCCGTCGCTGTGATTAC
The DNA here is from genome assembly GCA_913042085.1 of uncultured Gammaproteobacteria bacterium. GTDB lineage: Bacteria > Pseudomonadota > Gammaproteobacteria > Magnimaribacterales > Magnimaribacteraceae. Next base: position 28,521 of record CAJWKH010000002.1, read on the forward strand.
TAAATCACCATTTTGATTTCTATATTCAGTAACACTCTCGCTGAATTTAAGTTTCCCTGCTCTTTTGCTTTCTTTCTCCCAAGAATTACCTGGTTTTGTAGTAGCACTTAATACGTCACCAGCTTTTACGGGAAGGTGATATTCAAAATGCTGTTCTGCGTGAAGACCCATTGCTGCTCCGCCGCCCCCACTTTCTCCAGAACCTGAAGAAGGTTTAGCCCCAGACGCTTCCTTGCCCGAACCGAACCAACCCTCTCCACCGACCTTAGGTCTTAAGAAGTAGTTAGGATCAAATTGAGCACTAGATTGAGCAAAAGTAGGGGGAGCTATTATTCCTCCTACATCAGATTTTTTTGCGTATTCTTCATCGTGATAAACAGGATTGGCATCCCCAACTGATCTAGCAAACATCATTATGTGACTTGCTTCTACTAAAAATTTATCTATAGCCATGTTTTCTCCTATATCTATCTAAAAATTATCTTCAATTAATTTCCAAGCCCCTTCAGCTAAAGGCCTAACCCTAGCTCTCATAACCTCAGCATTCTCATTTGCTGCAGTGCCATCTCTTACTCTTCCAAGTATACCTTGAAGTATTCCAGCAGATTTAAATAAATTGTAGGCCATGTAAAGTTCCCACTCTTTTTCAAGATCAAATCCACTTTTTTCTATATACATCGAAACATATTCTTTTTCAGTAGGTATTCCTTTTTCTTTGCAGTAATTTTCATCTGCCAATAATGGGTTGAGTCTATATTGCATGCAATGGTAACTAAAATCAGCACAAGGATCTCCTAAAGTAGACAACTCCCAATCCAAAATAGCTATTACATCTGGTTTTTCTTTATGAATCATAAGGTTAGTAAGGCTGAAATCTCCATGAACAATTCTAAGAGGTTTGTCTGATGGCAAATTATCAGGTAACCATTCAATCAATTTATTCATATCTTCAATTTCTTCTGTTTCGGAATCTTGATATTGCTTTGTCCATATGGAAACTTGTCTTCCTACATAATTACCGGGTTTTCCAAAAGTTTCTAATCCTATTTCATATGGATCTACAGAATGAAGAGAAGCCATAGTAGAGTTCATTGAAGAATAGACGCCATAAGATTCTTCTTTGGAATGGTCATTCATTGATGGATCCCATAAGACCCTTCCATCCATGTATTCCATTAAATAAAAAGCTGTCCCAATGATACTTTCATCTTCACAGAGCGCATAACTGGTCGGGACAGGCACATCTGTCTGGTTTAAAGCAGTAATTACTCTATATTCTCTATCAACTGCATGAGCAGACTTTAAGAGCTTGCCCGGAGGCTTTCTTCTTAAGACATAAGATTTAGAAGGTGTAACAACTTTATAAGTAGGGTTAGATTGCCCTCCTTTAAACTCTTCAATTGAAATTTTTCCATCAAATCCAATTACGTTTGCTTGCATGTATTCTTGGAGTGCTGCTGAGTCTATGGCGTGCTTTTCCAGCACTTGCATAGTTCCTGTGTTCTCATTTTCTTTGAATTCCATATATAGATAAGTTAAACCAGTTAAAGGTTAATTTAAAGAGTTAAATGAATATTTTAAAAAGAAAATCTACCGCCATCTACATTAATTATCTGACCAGTTATGTATTTAGATTGCGTTAGGAAAAAAATTGACGAGGCTATGTCTTCTGGTTTACCCGTCCTTCCTATGGCTACCTTTCTTAAGATGGATTCCTTTTCTTGATCTGATAAATCTTTGTCATCTGGCCAAAGGATAGCACCGGGAGCAATTCCATTCACTCTAACTTCAGGAGCTAGTTCTTTTGCCAATGATTTTGTTATTCCCTCTAATGCCGACTTAGCTGCTGTATATAAGCTGTAATCTTTAATACCATTCTTTACTAAACTATCAGAGATGTTGACTACACATCCTTTTGCTTTTTTTAGATGATGAGATAAAGCTTGGGTTAAGAATAGGGGCGTAGTTACATTAGTATCCGTTAAGTCCCTCCATTCGACTAAAGAAGCTTTTTCTAAAGGAGTTGGATAAAAACTCGAAGCATTATTGACTAAAACATCTAAGGTTTCGGTTATTTCATTAACTTTGTCTATAAGTTCATTAATAGAAGTATCAGAGTTAAAATTTGCTTTTATTACCGAACAAGAATTCTTTCGAATCTTGTTTAGTCCTTCTTTCATAGTTTTAGCTTCTGCTTCTGAAGTATTGTAATGAAGAATTATGTTGAAACCTTTTTCATGTAGGTACCTTGCTGTTGTGGCTCCAATTCTTTTCGCACCACCCGTTATCAGAACAAATTTTTCCGTCATAACTTAGATAAGTAAAGCTGGATTGCTTCAAGCCGATCTTCCTTTAATTTTTCAGCAATTAATTTACCCTCTTTAAGATCATTGGAGGCTTTTATATTATTTATACATTTAACCAGATTCTTCCAATTTAATTCTTTCTTAGAATTATTTTGAGTACAAAAAGTTGAGGCTTCTGCTGCTTTTAGAAATCTTTCCTCTTTTCTGTATATATCTGTTTTGTCTGCGAGTTCTATAATATCTTCCGCACTTATAGAGTCTAATCCTTTAAAGGTAATTATTTGATTACATATGACCGAGATTTCTTTAAATTCTTTTGGCGCATTAAAAGAATTATTTATTTCTTCAACTAATGAACTAGGAGACACTAAACAAGCCCATCTAAAAGAAGTATCTGTTTCTTCTTTACCAGCCTTTGAAAGATAATTTGTATCAATACTATTTAAAGGACATATCTGATTCAAAGCACCGCATTCATTTATTACATCAAAGTAAGTTTCCGGGTTATCCGTCTCTAAAGCCTTGCGTGTTTCCATCCAGATTCTTTCTTTACTTAAGGTTTTTAATTCACCAGAATTTACAATATCTCTAATTTCTTTCTTTGTACCTTCTTCTATTGTAAATCCGAGCTTCTTTAATTTTGCTGAAAATCTAGCAACTCTTAAGACACGTAAAGGATCTTCTTTAAACGCTTTAGAAACTTTCCTGATTATTTTGTCTTCTATATCTTTACAACCATTATAAGGATCAATGAAATTTCCTTCATCGTCTTGTGCTATTGCGTTTATGGTTATATCCCTTCTTTCAAGATCTTCTTCTAAGCTTACATTTTTATCAAATTCAAAGCTAAACGCTTTATGTCCAGCTCCAGTTTTTCTTTCTTTTCTAGCTAAGGCGTATTCTTCTTTAGTTTCGGGATGAAGAAATACAGGAAAATCTTTTCCGATTTGTTTGTACCCCTTATCAGTTAGTTCCTCTTTTGTTGCACCAACAACTAGCCAATCCCTCTCATGAAAAGGTAAACCTAACAAAGAGTCTCTTACAGCTCCTCCAACTAAATAGACTTTCATACTGCTAATTTATCTTATTACAAGAAAAGATTCGATTATCTTCTAACCTTAAAGCACTTAATTTTTTACCCCATACACACCCTGTATCCAGTGCGGTAATATTTTTTTTCCCTGTAACGCCTTCCAGGGCAGCCCAATGGCCAAAAAGTAAATGTACAGGGTCTTTCAAGATCTTTAAATTCCAATCAAACCAAGGCTTCATTCCTGAAGGTGCATCAAATGCCTTTCCTTTGTTTTTTAGATCTAAGGACCCATTGCTTGAACAGAATCTCATGCGAGTAAGATAATTTATATGCAAACGCAATCTATCCATTTCCGTAACACACCTTGATGGATGATTTGGCTCATTGCCGTACATATTTTTTAGAAGATTTAATGATTCCGGGCCTTGTAAGGTTTTATTTAATTCTAGAGAGTATTTTTTCAGGTTCTCTTTTGTCCAATGAGGGGGAATGCCGGCATGAGTCATTACGTATGATCTGGTTTTACCATTATTTTTTATCTCACCTATATGATGGAAGGGTAATTCTTTGATCCAATTAAGGTAAATATTAAGATTCTCGTTTTTAAGGATTTCTTGAAACGTATCTGAGTCGGATATTTCTATTACTTCTTCAGCTACGGCTAAGAAATGAAGGTCGTGGTTTCCAAGAGTTATGTAACAATTTTTCCGAATAGAATACAAAAATTCTAAACTCTCAAGCGACTTGGGACCTCTATTTATTAAGTCTCCGCATATCCATAATTGATCTTTGTCTGTTTCAAACTTAATTTTATCCAACAGAATTATCAATTCATCGAAACATCCCTGAATATCACCAATTGCGTAATTTGCCATTTAGGTTAAAGCTTCAGCAATTCTAACGTAGTCATTTACAGATATATTCTCTGGCCTTAGAGATAAATCTATATCCAATTGGTCCAATTGTTTAGAAGTTAGAATCTTCTTTAGAGATTTTCCAATCATCTTCCTTCTGTGCATAAAAGTTTCATTGGTGACTTCTTGTAATTTTATTGAAATAGGGGATAGGATGTGTCTACCTTTTATGGGTATAAATCTAATAAATACACTTTCTACACTAGGTTTAGGCTTAAAACTTTCTGGTTCAAGGTAAAGAACAGTATCTAATTCCGTTAAATATTGAGTAAGTACGGATATTCTTCCATAGCTCTTATTGTTAGGTTCAGCAGAAAGTCTTTCGCCAAATTCTTTTTGGAACATAAAATGCATATCTTTCAATTGATTTAGGTTACTAAGACTCCACAGCAAAATGTCTGTAGAAATATTGTAAGGAAGGTTTCCTGTTAGTCTTAACTTTTTACTCTCCATTACGTTCTCAATATTAAAATTTAAGATACTTTCATTATGTATATAAAGTTTCTTGTTGTTTATAAGTTTTAAACTTAACAATAAGTCTTTGTCTAGTTCCACTGCATCTAGTCTCCCTACGTTATTGGCTAGAATTTTAGTCAAAGCTCCTTTACCAGGACCTATTTCCAAGAAATGATCCGTAGCTTTAGGGTTTATCAGCTCGAATATCTTATTTAAGGCAACTTCATCAATTAAAAAGTTTTGGCCCAAATCTTTCTTGGCCTTTATCATTTTTGACTTATAGCTATTGACGCTGCTATTTTAGTAGCCTCTATTAAACTTGATTCATCGGCTTCAATTGAACCGGCCACATCATAGGCAGTTCCATGGTCTACCGAAGTTCTTATGAACGGGAGTCCCAGAGTGACATTGGTTATGTTTCCAAATCCTATGGTTTTTATTACAGGCAAGCCTTGGTCATGATACATGGCCAATATGATGTCAGGTTTAGCTTGATTATTGTTATCGATAAAAGCCGTATCTGCAGAATGAGGTCCAGAGATATTCAAGCCCGTGTTGTTAAGTTTTTTTATAACTGGTATCAAGATTTCTTGATCTTCAGAACCAAGAAAACCTCCATCCCCTGCATGTGGGTTTAGTCCTAAAACTTTAATAAGAGGAGTTTTTATTTTCCACTTTTCTTGAAGATCATTATTAATAATTAAGATAGTTTCTTCGATATGATCTTGAGTTATATATTCAGGAACATCTCTTAACGGAAGATGGGTAGTGGCAAGAGCCACTTTTAATTCTTTTGTGGCAAGCATCATAACCACTCTTTCTTTTTTTGAAAGTCTCGCTAATTCTTCAGTGTGTCCAGTGAATTCTATCCCTCCTTTATTGATAATTTCTTTATTAATAGGGCAAGTAACAACTGCATCAAATTCTTCAGAGATAGTTCTCTCTACTGCCTGCCGAAAATTAGAAATTATGAAATTGGCGCAATCAGGATTTGGTTTCCCTGGAAGTATATTTAAGTCACAATCTTGGTTGGCTACCCAAAGGATATCATTAGATAATTCTTCGTTTTGTCCTTTATAGGCTTGAATATTTGCATCGATGCCTAGAGTTTTAGCTCTAGAATTAAATATATCTCTATCTCCAAAAATAACTGGAGAGAAGTTATATATTTTTTTTTGACCAAAAGCCTTGATGCAAATATCAGGACCTATTCCTGCTGGGTCTCCAGAAGAGACAGCTATTTTGATCATGAGTTGAGCTTAATATCTACGTATGCCTCTGCTCTAAGTTCAATTAACGTGCTTTGAAGTTCTTGTTCAAATTTTCTTTCGTAAATTATTTGGTAAGCTCTGTTTTTCTGCTCCTCTTGGCTGACGTCTTCATTTCTTCTATCCAATACTTCTATGATGTGCCATCCAAATGATGATAGAACAGGGTTTGCAATTTCTCCAATCTTAGTTGCATTAAGAGTTTTTTCAAAGGCAGGATCATATTCTCCTGGGTTTGCCCATCCTAGATTACCACCATCCATTTTAGAACCAGGGTCTTCCGAATATTGCCTAGCTAGTTGTTTAAAGTCTTCTCCTTCAAGAAGTCTCTTATGTATGTCTTTAATTAATAATTCTGCTTGTTTCTCAGTTCTAATTTCAGAAGGTTGAACAAGTATGTGTCTTGATAAAGTTTGATCCATGAACTTTACTGTATTACCTCTTTTGTCATTAAGTCTTAATATATGAAAACCTGCACCACTTCTAATTAAATCTGAAGTTTGTCCAACTTTTAAAGAAGAAACAGTTTCTGAGAATAGAGTGGGTAATTCTGCTGATGTTCTCCATCCAAGAAAACCGCCTTCCAGAGCCTCCTGTCCAGATGAATAAGTTGCAGCTAGCTTCTCAAAACTTTCACCTTCTTCGAGCCTTTTTAGTATGCCTTGAGCTTTTTCTTCTATAGTTATTGTTTCGGCTTCTGTTAGTCCTCCTTTTACAGATACTAGAATGTGTTGTACATCATATTGCTCAGCTAGCTCAGTTCTCCCTTGTTCAGAATTTATAAAATTTTCTATTTCTTGCTCAGATATATCTACTCTAGATCCAACTTTCCCTCGTTGGACCCTTTGTATAATTAGCTCTTTCTTTATAGTTTGTCTGAAAACCTTATAAGAATCACCTTCTTGCTCAAGCGCAGCTCTAAATTCTTCTAGGCTAAGGTTGTTTTGTGAAGCAATCCTGGATAAGGTTTGATTTAACTCTGAATCACTTATCTTTATGCCTGCCCTGTCGGCAATTTGCATTTGGATTTCTTCTATAATTAGCCTATCTAAGACTTGTTCTTCAAGCAAGTTTAGAGGGGGCAGTTCGGCTTTGGTGCTCTGTAGTCGTTTTAATACTTCTTCAACTCTAGCATTTAATTGAGTCTCCATTATTACACCTGAATCAACAACGGCTATAACTCTATCTAACAGTTCTATCTTGGCATTTATATTAAAAGATAAAGCACCTAACAAAACAAAAGAAACTAAATTTCTAACAAGGAAGCTTGTACTTTTGTAAGGCCAAAAACTATTCATAGGTGCTATTGTCTTCTTTTTTAAGATTCTTGCAATTATTCAAGTACCGTAGATGAGATTACTTCTGATATTTCTTTTCCTATTCTGCCAATGTCTTTAAGCTCAAAGAAGAAATAAACATTATCTCTTTGTAGTTCTGGATTGATACCACCTGCCAATGCTTTAAAAGCTTCTGTAGGGCTTGCATGCCAAGTGTAATAATCTTGATCTTTCCATTTTCTTTTCATTAATCCTGCCTTCAAACAGCAGTTGGAATACTGAAACCCAAAAGAGAGGTCTTTGGATTTATGAATTTCGTTATCCTTTTGTAATTTTCCAAAGATCATAAATTGATCTGATATAGACCATTGAGCTAATAGTTCCAATTGGGAGATAGGTAGATCATTATCAAACCAGGGCATATTGCTTATAGAAGGATTGAGCCTTTTGTAAACAGATCTTAATTCAATTCTTTTACTTTCATCTCTCTCATACATTAAACCAAATGAGCTGGAATGAACTTTATCAAAATCTGAATCTATCTCTAACGTGCCATTTGTGAATAAATAGCTATTTAATTTCTGTTTAAATTCCATTACTAAAGGAGAGGTCCTTTTATTTTTAATACCAACGGCGTATTCATCTTTTAAAAAGAATGCTTTACCAATAGAGAAACTCAAATTTGTATTATTCTTTAAGTCTATATTTTGGTGTTCTATACCTAAAATAACTCTATCTTGATTCAAAAATCTATCTGGGCCTGAGTACCAGTTTCTTAAGAAGATATTATTATAATTAAGCCCCATAAGTCTTGAATCTATTGACTCAGTAGGAAGTGATTCTTCATTAAGCAAAATAAACTTAAAAGTCGGGTTTAAGGATTTAAATGATTGGTTGGACCTATTCTCAAAGAATATTTTATATTCCGTTTCAAACCAGTCTGAAGATCTATCAAAGGAGCTTGAATTTATATCGTATTTTAAATCTTTGACACCAATAGCGATAGAAAAACTGGAACTAGCAAAATATTTACTATAACTTAAAGAAGGCTCTATAGATTTCCTTGTGATTTCTTTTTGTTTATTAAAAGGATTGAAAGACCCATCAAAGGTAAATTTAGTGTAGTTAGATAATAGCCTAAAGTTAATCCCTTTATATCTATTTTGGAAAATCAGCGAGAAATTAGGTCTAGTTTCGTATTGTTCAGAAGTAAACGGGTTCAAATCTTCGTATTCTTTAATTTCTCCTTCAAGCTTTAGCGACTCTCCAATCCATTTAGCACTTACCCTTTTTGTTAAATAATTCTTTTGTTTAGTTCCTAAGATATCTTCATTTAAATTTTCAAAAAAGAAATTATCACTCACACCTTCAGTATGTATATCTATGAATAGATTAGAGCCAATTTGGGATTTATGAAACCACTGGGCCATCCACCTATTGCCTTGATAGTTAGTTTCGTTAGAAAATCTTCTGTCATTAAATATATTTGAGGCAGTAATATTTCCTTTAGAAGCTTCAGTGAGATATCTGTATTCTGCAGCTATACCTGAACCCCTTTCTTCAATGAATCTGGGAGAAATGGTGAGGTCATAGTTAGATGAAAGGTTAAAAAAATATGGCATGGAGATATCGATTCCATCTCTTCCTTGTTTTAAAGAAGGAGGCAGGAATCCTGAAAACTTATCTTTTCCAACAGCAGTTCTTACATAAGGGATATAAAGAACCGGAATTTCTTTAATTTTGAGACTGACCCCCTTAATAATTGCATTTCTGCCAGTTTCAAGAAGGGTGAGACTTTCTGCTTTCAATTGCCAAGCAGGATCTTCAATTGAACAACTATTTAAAGAAGTATTTAATAGTTCAATTTTTTCATTGGTATAGACCCTGATCGAATCAGCACTACCAAAGTTCTTTTTCATAAAAGAAAAGGATGTTTCGGTAATATAGAAAGTCCTATCTAATAAATTAGCTTCCATTTCTTTAGCACTTATATCAAGGTGTTTAGAGAGCACCCTTATAGAGCCTTCAAGTTTTATGGTTTTTTTACTCTTATCATAAATAGCTTTTTCACTCCAAAATTCTATTAGTTCTGTTTTTATAACTACATTACCTTCTAAAGAAAGGGTGTTGGGGTCTATGGTGGTTATTATTTGGGCATCTATAGAATCAATTTTTATTTCTTCCGCTGACCATAGTGGCGCTGTGATTGATAGCACAAAGCAAAGACTTAAGGATTTAAGAAATGTATATTGTTTAGGCATACAGATCATTAGAGTATATTTAACTTGGATTGTTCCATAAATTTATTTATAGATCATAAAGCAAGCTGCTGTCAGTTAGAATAAAGAAATGATCTTGTAAGGTTAATGTAATGCTAAAACTCGAAGATAATTTATATACATGGGCAAAGTCTCAGATTGCAGATCTTGGACCTATGGAGCCTCTTAGAGAACAGGCAAGCTCTAGAAAATATTACAGAGTAAACTCGAAAGGGAAAAGCTTTATCCTTGCTTTTTCAGATCCACAAAAAGAATTAAACGATGAATTCATCAAATATTCAGAATTCCTGATTAAAAACAATTTTTCTGTTCCTAGGATTGAAGCCTTCGATGCTGAAAATGGATTTATGTTGATAGAAGACTTTGGAGACAAGGTGTTTTTGGATGAAGTAAATAGTAGTAATCGAAAGAATCTCTATTTATTGGCCATTGACCAGATAATTAAATTGCAATCTGTTGAAACTAATGATGATATCAATGAATTAAATGAAATTTCAATAAAAGAACAAATGAGACTGTTTGAAAAATGGTTTTTATTGGATTACTTAAAGTTAGAAGTTCATTCCCTAGAGAAGGATATTATTAATGATGCTTATATCTCTATATCAAATAAATTTTTAGATCAAAAAAGGACTTTATGTCACTTTGACTTTGAATTAAGGAATCTTATGTTAAGAGAAGATGGGACAATAGGAGTGCTAGATTTCCAAGACCTTACTTATGGCCCCTCCACCTTAGACCTTGTCTCCTTAATTAAGGATATAGATAACCCTATCTCCGACGAAGAAATAGAGTATTACTTAGAAGCATATGTATCCTTATCTAACGAAGCAGGTACAACCGTCAAGGAAGATTTAATTTCTTTAAATGAGGATCTAGATTTTGTTGGATTACAAAGACAATTAAGAATTTTAGGTACTTTAGCAAGACTACATATTAGAGACGGCAAGTCTTTTAGACTGCCTGATTTAAAACAAACCTTGATCTATGTCATCGAAACAAGCAATAAATACGATGAACTCAAAGAGTTTTCACAATTATTAAAATCAAAAGTTCAACCCGCTTTAGAAGAACATTTAGGGTGTGTAAATGACTAAAGCGTTTGTGTTGGCTGCAGGTCAAGGGAAAAGATTTTTACCTTTTTCTGAAATAAAACCTAAACCACTTTTTAAGATAGGTGAAATTTCTCTTATAGAAAGAAATTTAAATAATTTAAAGAATTGTGGCGTAGATGAGGTGGTTATTAATATATATCATTTAGGAGAAAAGATTATTGATGTTCTTGGTGATGGTTCTGACTATGGATTAAAGATTTCTTATTCAATTGAAACTGAACTTCTAGGGACGGGTGGAGGAATCGCTAATGCTATTCATCTCTTCAAAGAACCTTTTATAGTATTAAGCGGTGATGTATGGACAGACTTTGATTTCTCAAATTTAAAACTAGAAGATAAAAAATTGGCACATATGGTTCTGATTAAGAATCCGATTTCTAATCAAAAGGGAGATGTTTACCTTACTGAGGGTTTAGTTAAACCAAATGGGGAAGGTTCAACTTATACTTATTCAGGCATTTCTGTTCTGTCTCCTGAATTATTTCAGAATATAGATAAACCAAAATTTGGTCTTTGGGAGGAGGTTCTTTTGCCTGCATCATTGAACAATCTTGTTTCTGGAGAACTTTTTGACGGTTTATTGGATAATCTAAACACTCTTGAAGAAGCTGAAAAATTAGACGCCTTATTATCCTGAGAGTAAACTTGCCGCTTATATGGCAACAAAAGATTACATAATTGCCCCATCTATACTTTCTGCTGACTTTTCTCGTTTAGGAGAAGAAGTTGATTCAGTTCTAAGGGCGGGCGCAGATTGGGTTCATTTTGATGTAATGGATAATCACTACGTTCCCAATCTAACAATAGGGCCTATGGTTTGTCAGTCTTTAAGAGATTACGGAATTACTGCACCTATTGATGTCCATTTAATGGTAAAACCTGTGGACCAATTAATTAAAAGCTTTTCGAAGGCTGGAGCAACTTACATAACTTTCCATCCCGAAGCTTCAGACGATGTGGATAGATCTTTAGATTTAATAAAAGATAACGGCTGTAAAGCTGGACTTGTTCTTAATCCTGATATCTCAATAGAAGTATTAGATGGTTTTTTAGATAAATTGGATATGATTCTATTGATGTCTGTTTTCCCTGGTTTTGGAGGACAGGAATTTATTGATTCAGTTCTAGATAAAGTTACAAAAATGAGATCAATCATTAATGAAAATAACCTTAAAACAAGATTAGAAATCGATGGAGGCATTAAGTTAGAAAATATAAGAGAAGTTGCTGATGCAGGAGCTGATACTTTTGTTTCTGGCTCCGCTATTTTTGGTGAGCCCGATTATTCTGAAATCATACAAAAGATGCGAGACTCTCTTAAGGTTGAGTGATTAGTGGAAATTAAAACAAAGATACCTATTTCTAGAGAGATTCTAGTTGATATGGAAACTCCATTGAGTGTTTATAGAAAACTTGCAGATGGTCCTTACACTTATCTTTTTGAATCAGTTGAAGGGGGAGAAAACTGGGCCAGATACTCCTTGATAGGTTTAGAGTCCTCTAAAATTATTTTTGTCAAAAAGAACCAGATAGAAGTTGAGCTTAATGGAGAGATTATTGAAAGCTTTCACTGCGATGATCCTTTGGATTATATAGACAAACTTCACAAGAGCTTTGAGATAAAGCAGATTGATGATTTGCCTTTATTTAATGGCGGCTTGGTTGGTTACTTTGGATATGATTGTGCTAGATATATTGAAAGCAGATTAGTTGATTCCGAGCCGCCAGACCTTATTGGCACTCCTGATGCTCTATTTATGATTTCGGATGAAGTGGCTGTCTTTGACAATCTTAAGAATAAATTACATTTAATTGTATTAGTTGAATCAGAAGATGATCAAGAGAAAGCTAATATTCGCTTGGACGAACTAGTAGATACATTAAAAGAGAGTTTGCCATTTGAAGATTTTAATAAACCAGTTAAGAGTATTGAAGAAACAGATTTTGTTTCTGGTTTTGGAGAGGAAGAATTTAAGAATTCTGTAGATAAGGCTAAAAAATATATAGAAAGCGGTGACATTATGCAGGTTGTTTGTTCTCAAAGGATGTCTATACCATTTAATGCTGACCCTGTAGCTTTATATAGGTCTATAAGACAATTAAATCCTTCCCCTTATATGTATTATTTAAATTTGAAAGAATTTCATATTGTAGGTTCTTCTCCTGAGATACTTGCAAGACTTGAAGATGGCAAGATTACTGTAAGACCAATAGCCGGGACTCGCAGAAGGGGAAAAGATGAAACCGATGATGTTGCTATGGAAGAAGATTTGGTTAATGACCCAAAAGAGATTGCCGAACATCTGATGTTAATAGACTTAGGAAGAAATGATGTAGGAAGGGTAGCTAAACCAGGAACAGTTAAGGTCACAGAACAGTTTGGTATCGAAAAGTACAGTCACGTTATGCATATGGTATCTAATGTGGAAGCTGATTTAGATGAAGGCTTAAGTGCTATAGATCTATTTAAAGCTACTTTCCCGGCTGGTACAGTTTCTGGAGCACCTAAAGTTAGAGCCATGGAGATTATCGACGAATTTGAACCTGTAAAAAGAGGAATTTACGGAGGGGCGGTAGGTTATCTTTCTTGGCAAGGTAATATGGATATGGCTATTGCTATAAGAACAGCTGTCATCAAGGATGAAGTTTTATATATACAAGCTGGAGGAGGTTGGGTGGCTGATTCTCAACCCAACCTTGAGTGGAAAGAATCTTTAAACAAAGGCAGAGCAATTTTTAAGGCAGCTGAAATGGTTCAAGAGAAGTTGGAAGGTTAATATGTTGTTGATGATAGATAATTATGATTCTTTTACTTATAACCTAGTGCAGTACTTTTTTGAATTAGGGCAAGAAGTTGAAGTTTTTAGAAATGATCAGATAAATCTTCAAGAGATTGAAAAAAAATCACCTGATTTCCTAGTTATTTCTCCTGGACCTTGTACCCCGAAAGAGGCTGGCATCTCCGTTAGTGCCATTTCTCATTTTGCAGGGAAAATTCCAATTCTAGGAGTTTGTTTAGGTCATCAGTCAATTGGTGCTGCTTATGGCGCAGATATAATTAAAGCAAAGAAAATAATGCACGGAAAACTGTCAAAGATTAATCACAATCAGTCTGGTATTTTTTCTTCGGTAGAAAATAATTTTGTTGCAACAAGATACCACTCATTGGTGATTGATGAGGATAGTTTAAGCAAGGACTTTGAGATGAGCGCAAGATCAGATGACGGTACTTTAATGGCTATACAACACAATACTCTTCCTGTTACGGGAATACAGTTTCACCCTGAATCCATCGCCACAGAAAATGGGAAAACTCTATTAAAAAATTTCTTGGAAGGCAAATGAATATAACCTCAGCGATTTCGAAGATAACTTCAGGATCAAACCTTAAAGAAAGTGAAATGTCTGAGGTAATGTTGGATTTACTAGAAGGGAGGGCTACAGATGCACAGATAGGCGCATTTTTGATAGCTTTAGATATGAAAGGTGAAACCGTAGAAGAGGTTTTAGGTGCTGCTAAGATCATGAGGAAACTTTCAGCTAAGGTTGAAGTCAATAAAGATAAATTAGTAGATACTTGTGGAACAGGTGGTTCAGGTATAGGAATATTCAATGTCTCAACAACTGCTGCATTTGTTGCTTGTGCATGTGGAGCTCGAGTTGCAAAACATGGAAATAGATCTGCAACAAGAAAAAGTGGAAGTGCAGATTTATTAGAGGCAGCAGGAGTCTCTCTGGAACTAAATCCTTCCCAAGTATCTGACTGTATTGAGAACGTTGGTCTAGGCTTTATGTTTGCGCCAGGCCATCATAGCGCCATGAAACATGTAATAGGACCAAGAAAAGAAATAGCACATAAGAGTATTTTTAATATATTAGGACCTTTAACGAATCCAGCGTCTACTCCCAATCAGGTTATGGGAGTTTATCATGAGAAATGGATGAAGCCAGTTGCGGAAGTTCATCAATCCCTTGGAAGTAAGAACGTTATGGTGGTTCATTCTGAAGATAATTTAGATGAAATTAGTATTGCTTCCAAAACTAAAGTTGTTGAATTAAGGGAAGGTGAAATATCTGAATACGTTATCTCGCCAGAAGAATTTGGTCTTGAACTTCAGCCCTTAGACGAACTGAAAGTAAATTCCCCAGAAGAAAGCTTATCTATGGCTAAGAAAGCTTTAAATGGAGATCATTCAGCAGCTAGCTCCATGGTAGCCTTGAATGCAGGGGCAGCTTTGTATGTCTCTGGAGTAGAGAAATCATTAGCTGAAGGCGTCGAAAAAGCCATGGAAGGAATAAAAAAGAAAAAAGGTCTAGATAAACTTCAAGAACTATCAGAATATTCACAATCCTTTTAATGAATTCTTATTTAGACAAAATCATTGAACAAACTGCATCTGCTGTTGAAATAGATAAGCAGAAGATTCCTTTGCAAGAATTAAAATCTTATCTTTCAGATTTAAATGAAACAAAAGGATTCTTTAAATCTATAAAGGCTAGACATGATGACGGGCTTATTTCAGTTATTGCCGAAATTAAAAGAGCTTCTCCCAGCCAAGGGTTAATAAGAGAAAATTTTAATCCCAAAGATATTGCTCAAAGCTACCAAGCTTCTCAAGCTACTTGCTTAAGTGTCTTAACAGATGATCTTTATTTCAAAGGATCTTTAGAAGACTTAGCTGCTGTTAGGGAAGTTGTTGACCTTCCTTTATTGAGGAAAGATTTCATTGTTGATGAATACCAGATCTACCAAAGTAGATTTTATGGAGCTGATTGTATTTTACTAATCGCTTCTGTTTTGTCCGATATTCAATTAAAGGAGTTTAAAGAGATTGCTCAAGAATTAAATCTTGATGTATTAATTGAGGTGCATGACAAGCCTGAGATGGATAGAGCGAAAGATTTAGGATTTTCATTAATTGGAATTAACAACAGAGATCTTAAAACTTTTAAAGTAAACCTAGAGACCACTATTAATCTGTCTGAAGATCTAAAAGATAAAATAATAGTTTCTGAGAGTGGAATAAAAACGAAAGAAGATGTTAATAAAATATTATCTTCTGGAACAAAAACTTTCTTAGTGGGTGAGTCTTTCATGAGAGCTTCTAACCCTGGTGAAGAATTAAAGAAACTTTTCTTTTCCTGTTAATATAAAAGTTATGGAAGAAGGGGAAGTTTTATTTACAATTTTTATTGGAGTATTGTTCTCTCTTCTCTTTCTCTTCGTTCTTACACAAAGGATTAGAGAGTATAAGAATGATAAATACAAAGATGTGGAGAAATAGTTATGCTGATCACAAGTACATTTGATATAGCTGATAAGACAATAGTAAAAACCCTTGGCCTGGTGAAGGGCAATACTATCAGGGCAAGGCATATTGGAAGAGACATAATGGCTGGTTTAAGAGGAATTGTTGGGGGCGAGCTACATGAATACACAAAGTTACTTGCTGAAAGCAGAGAACAAGCTCTTGATAGAATGATTGAAGATGCTGAGAAGTTAGGAGCAGATGCAGTTGTTGGGGTGTCTTTTTCTACTTCAGTAATGTCTCAAGGTGCTGCAGAATTAATGGCCTTCGGAACAGCAGTTCTTATTGAAGACTATTAATTTAAGTTGGAGAATAGGCAGTCTAATGAATGCCTGACGAGTCTAAGTTCTTTCTTTTGCTTGGTTAACTCTTAAATCTCTGCCGCCAAAGTCATTTCCATTTAAAGCTTCTATGGCAGCGTTAGCAGAATCTGCTGTTGCCATTTCAACAAAACCAAATCCTTTAGATCTACCAGATTCTCTATCTGTAATAATTCTCGCAGAATTTACTTCTCCGTATTGAGCAAATAAAGCTTCTAATTCATCTTCAGAAACACCCCAGGCAATATTGCCGACGTATATATTCATATTAATTATAAAGTTTGACTGATTAGTCTCTAGGCTTAGCTTCGTTGACTCTTAAGTCCCTGCCGCCAAAGTCAGTTCCATCTAAAGCTTCTATTGCAGCTTTTCCGGCTTCTTCTGATTCCATTTCAACAAATCCAAAACCCTTGGATCTACCTGAATGGCCTTCTGTGATTATTCTTACTGCACTTACGTTTCCGTACTGAGCAAAATGAGATTCTAGATCTTCCTCAGATGTACTCCAAGCAATATTTCCTACGTATAAATTCATTCAATTATTCCTTATTCTATTTTCTTATGTAACTAACTAGTAGTTACGCGCGCCACTATACTTATGTTGTCTCAATTATCAACCCATAATTCATAAAACTTTCTTTACAATTAAATATGATAGCTAGAGTTTGTCATTAGCTTAGCAACCTTAGACATTAAGTCTTTAATCTCATCAGGCAATATTTCTGCCCCAGCTTCTAAAGCATCATGACTATGCTGCTCTTCATCAATTCTCATCTTTTCAATTACAGCTTTTGTTTTGAGATCTTTTTTTGATAACTTATCTAAATGGCCATCTAGGTGCTTTACAACTTGCTCTTCAGTCTCGTGAACGAAACCAAGACTCCAATTATCTCCAATTAGTCCTGCTATTGCTCCTATACTAAATGACATGCCATACCAAATTGGATTTAAGATGCTTGGTTGATTATTAAGCTCTTCTAATCTCTTATTGCACCAAGATAAATGATCGAGTTCTTCAGAAGCAGCCTGTTCCATTTTAGTTCTGGTATCACCAAGTTTAGCTGTAAGCGCTTGACCTCTGTAAAGGGCTTGAGCACATACCTCGCCAGAATGATTAACCCGCATAAGCCCAGCAGAATGATTTTTTTCAAACTCATTTAAAGAGTCTTGTTTAATTTTATAAGCCGGGTAAGGCCTGGATTCAGTTTGATAATTCTGGGTTGAGTATTTCAATCCCTTATCAACTTCATTTATCACTAAATCTATTAAGTTCAATTTCTCTCTCTTTCAATGGCTCTGTAACCAATATCATTTCTGTAAAAACAGTCTTTCCATACAATGCTTGAGATCGCATCATAAGCCTTTTTTTGTGCCAACGAAACAGAATCACCTAAAGCCGTTACACAAAGAACCCGACCTCCACTAGATTTAATGCTCCCTTCTTCATAAGTAGTTCCTGCATGAAATACTTTAAGATCTTCAGACTCTTCAGTTATTCCCTTAATAACATTTCCTTTCTCATAGGCGAAAGGGTACCCTCCAGAAGCCATAACTACCCCTAAAGACTTCCTTTCATCCCAATCTAACTTCTCATCTGATAATTCTTTCTTACAAGCCTTAAAGCATAATTGAGCTAAGTCAGTTTTTAGACGCATCATGATGGGTTGAGTTTCAGGATCTCCAAACCGACAATTAAATTCTAGGACTTTGATTTGATCATTAGCATCAACCATAATTCCTGCGTAAAGAAATCCGCAATAATTAGTGCCTTCGGATTTAAGGCCTTCAATAGTTGGGTGTATTACTTCTTGTAGAATTTTTTCATGTATAGGTCTCGTGACTACTGGAGCAGGAGAATAAGCTCCCATGCCTCCAGTATTAGGCCCTAGATCTCCTTCATCTCTAGCTTTATGGTCTTGCGAAGAAGCAAAAGGAATTACTGTATTACCATCTGTTAAGACTATAAAGCTGGCTTCTTCACCTTCTAGGTATTCTTCAACTACAATTTTAGAACCAGCTTCACCAAAGGTTTTAGACTCTAATGATTGATTGACAGCTTCTATTGCTTGATCGACATTAAAAGCTACAGTTACACCCTTACCAGCAGCTAGCCCGTCAGCCTTTATTACTATTGGGCAGCTCTGTTCTTTAATATAACTAATGGCTTTTTTCGAATCAGTGAAAGTTTCATAACTAGCTGTAGGAATGTTGTGTCTTATCAGGAAGTCTTTCATGAATTCTTTAGAACCTTCTAACCTCGCTGCATCTTTTGAAGGTCCAAAACACAAAAGACCTTCTTCTTGAAATTTATCAGTTATTCCTTCCACTAAAGGGTCTTCAGGCCCCACTATGGTTAGATCAACACCTTCTCTTTTTACAAAAGCAGATAACTTCTCTATATCATTTGCTTCTATATCTATATTTTGAATCAATTCTTCAATCTCAGTTCCTCCATTTCCAGGAGCAACAAAAACTTTAGTAACCATATTACTTTTAGATAATTTCCAGGCTAGAGCGTGTTCTCTTCCCCCACCTCCTATAACAAGAACCTTCATAGTTTGATTTAATGCCTAAAGTGCCTAATGCCGGTAAAGATCATAGCCATATCTGTTTCATCTGCTGCTTGAATAACTTCATCATCTTTCACTGAACCTCCAGGCTGGATTACAGAAGTTATCCCGATTTCTGCCGCAGCATCAATACCATCCCTAAAAGGGAAAAATGCATCTGAAGCCATGGTGCATCCTTCAGTTTTAAATCCTCTTTCTTTAGCCTTAGAGGCAGCTATCTTGGCACTATCAATTCTGCTCATTTGCCCAGCACCAATACCTATTGTTTGATTCTCTTTTGTATACACAATTGCGTTTGATTTAACAAATTTACAAACTTTCCAGGCAAATAAACAGTTTTGGATTTCTATCTCCGAAGGTACTCTTTTTGAAACAATCTTAAGATCATCTTTGGTAACAATTCCATTATCTGTTTCTTGAACCAACATTCCGTCAGTAACACTGAGGAATTTATATCCTTTTTCTTGGGTGCTCAGTTCTTCAGAATTTAAAACCCTTACATTCTCTTTAACCTTGGTTATATTAAGAGCTTCATCTGTTACTCCAGGAGAAATTATTACTTCTACAAATTGATTATTAATAATTCTTTCGGCAAGTTCTTTATCTAGTTCTCTGTTGAGAGCAATAATGCCACCAAAGGCAGACGTAGGATCAGATGCAAAGGCTTTTTCATAAGCTACGAGAATATCTTTATCTGTTGCTATGCCACAAGGGTTTGCGTGTTTTACAATTACACAAGCTGGTTCTTTAAAAGCTTTAACGCATTCGAGTGCTGCGTCGGTATCAGCTATATTATTATAAGAAAGCTGTTTGCCTTGAAGTTGAGCTGCATTTCCTATTCCATTACCTTTCTTGGTGTCGTCAATATAGAAAGCGGCTTTTTGATGCGGATTTTCTCCATATCTCATTACTTCTTTTTTAATAAATTTAGCAAAGATACGATCAGGAAATTCATTCTCAGTAAGAGACGATAAATAGCCAGAAATGACTGTATCGTAATTAGCTGTGTGACTGAACGCTTTGGCGGCTAGTAAGCTTCTATTCTCTTGAGAAATAGAACCTTTGTTTAACTTCATCTCTTCAAGTATTAGAGGGTAGTCGTTCGGATCTACCACAACTCCAACATGTTTATTATTCTTTGCAGCTGATCTGAGCATGCTAGGGCCACCAATATCAATATTCTCAATAGCAATTTCTAGGGTAGTTTCAGGTTTCGAAATGGTTTCTGCGAATGGATATAGATTAACGATGACAAGATCTATTTCCTTTATATTGTTTTCTTTCATAACCTCCTGGTCTAAATCTCTTCTTGCTAAGATACCTCCATGGACTTTAGGGTGGAGGGTCTTAACCCTTCCGTCCATCATTTCAGGGAAGCCCGT
The DNA here is from genome assembly GCA_913042085.1 of uncultured Gammaproteobacteria bacterium. Lineage (GTDB taxonomy): Bacteria > Pseudomonadota > Gammaproteobacteria > Magnimaribacterales > Magnimaribacteraceae. Next base: position 48,750 of record CAJWKH010000002.1, read on the forward strand.
AAAATCACTTATATCTATTGCTTTTACATCTGCATCAAGAAGAGACTTTAGAGTTCCTCCTGTGGATATAATTTCTACCTGATATTCGTTAGAAAGAACTGAGCATAATTCCACAACGCCTTCCTTGTTGGAAACGCTGACTAGTGCTCGTTTAATTTTAGGGTTGGCAGTTTGACCCATTTATTTCCTAAAGTAATTTATGTGCTTTAAGTTTTGTTCGGAGGGTACCTCTATTGATTCCAAGCATTTCACTAGCTCTTGTTTGGTTGTCATCGCATTGTTGCATAACAATTTCTAACAAAGATGATTCAACTTCCTTAAGGACCATGTTGTAAACATCATTGGGAGATTCTCCGTCTAACTGCTGAAAGTACTTGCGCATACTTTTAGAAACTTGATAACTTAGCTTTTCACCTTCGCCATTAAATTTCTTTTTTTTGTTTGCAGTCATGTGATAAAAAGTTGGACAATATTATTTTTTTAAATAGGAGTGTTGATAATACCCAACATAATTTTTCTTTCAAGGAGTTTAATACTTAAAATTATTAATTATTTTATTGAACAATCATATCCATTCATAAGCTGACCCAATTTAATTTAATGTTTTAATATATACCTGTTAAATATGAAAATGAACTTAACAAGAAGTTTTACAGATCAGGAATTTTCTTTAAACAAGAAGTTAGATTTAGAAAAGCAATCTTCTCATCATCTTCTAAAAGTCCTTAGAAAAAAAGAAGGTGATGAATTAGTGCTGTTTGATGGAAAAGGCAATTCATGTTTGGGAGTTATTTCCAAGATCCATAGGTCAAAGATCGAATTAGATGTAATTGATATGTTTAAAAAATCTCTCAGGTCTGGCGTAGAGATAAACTTAGGCCAATCCCTGATAAAGAATGATCCGTTCAACCTTATTATTCAGAAGGCAACAGAATTGGGAGTAACCTCTCTTCATCCTTTAATTACTGATCGATCTGTAGTAAAAATAAAAATGACAAAGAATAGAAGTTTAAGATGGAATTTAATTGCAAGAGGGGCTTGTGAGCAGTGCGGTGAGAATTGGTTACCCACTATTGAGGATCCCATAAAATTAGATAGATGGGCTTCAAATGTAAAATCAAAAATTAAGATAGTTCTTTACCCTAATGCAGATAACAAAATTTCTGATTTTGAATATAAAGATTCGGTTTCTCTAGCCATAGGGCCTGAAGGAGATTTCAGTGATTATGAAGTTGATTCTTTAACTGAGAAAGGTTTTATTCCTGTTAGTATAGGTAAGAGAATTTTGCGGGCAGAAACAGCAGCTATTTCTGCTATAAGCTCAGTGAGATTTAGTGCAAAAGAATTTTAATTAGATTTATATTTTTATTTTATGAAGTTAGGCATAGTAATGGATCCGATAGAGTCCATTAATTTCAAAAAGGATAGCACTTTAGCCATGATGCTAGAAGCCCAATCAAGAGAGTATCAGCTCTTTTACATCACACCAGATTCGTTGTATATAAATGAGAGAGGTGCATTTGCTATAGCAAAATTAATAAATGTTAAGAATGATCCAACTGGATGGTTTGATTTTAAAGAAGAGATACAAATTAGATTATCTGAATTAGATGTAATATTTATGAGACAAGATCCTCCGTTTAATTCAAATTTCATATACAACACATACGTATTAGAGTCTGCCGAAAAAGAAGGTGTGTTGGTTGTAAATAAACCGGAAAGTCTTAGGGATTGCAATGAAAAAGTTTTCGCTACTGAGTTTCCTGAATGCTGTACTCCATTTCTAGTAACAAGCAATTCAGATTTATTAAAATCTTTTATAGAAGATCATAGAGATACTGTAATAAAACCTTTAGATGGGATGGGCGGTTCTTCGATATTTAGATTGAGAAATTCAGATCCTAATTTAAATGTGATCCTTGAAACAATAACTGAGTCTTTTACTACAAAAGTGATGATACAAACATTCATACCAGAAATAGTTGATGGTGATAAAAGAATTCTCTTAATTAATGGAAAACCAATGAATGCAGCCGTTGCCAGAGTTCCTGCAGAAGGTGAGCTTAGAGGAAATTTAGCAGCAGGAGCTTCAGCAGTTGCAAGATCACTAACTGAAAAAGACTTATGGATATGTGAACAAGTTGGACCCAGACTAAAAGACTTAGGCCTAGTACTTGTGGGGTTAGACATCATTGGAGATTATTTAACAGAAATAAATGTCACTAGCCCCACTTGTTTTAGGGAATATGAAAGTCTATGCGATATTGATGTTGCGTTTAACTTTCTAGAGGCAGTAGAAGGTTTGCTTAAATGATCGAAGAGTCAGGTGTAGTTATGGCTTTTGATTATGGATTAAGAAATATAGGAATAGCTATAGGTCAAAATATAACTAAGAGTGCTTCAACTTTCTATGCCATTAAAGCTAAAGAAGGAGAGCCTGACTGGACGAAATTAGATTCCATAGTTGACGAATGGGAACCGACTTTATTTGTTGTTGGAGATCCTTTTAATATGGATGGGACAAAAAGTGAGTTTCAAAAAAGAATCTTTAAGTTTTCTACAGAATTAAAGAATCGATATGAGATTAGATTGCATATGATGGACGAAAGGCTAACAACTAAAGAAGCCAAAGAAAGGATTAAGGTTGAATCCAGTGGGCTGAAAGAATCAGCTAATAAACACAGCATTTCTGCTCAAATTATTTTAGAAGACTGGTTTAGGAGTATGAATTAATGGCCGGCTCTATTCCTCAAGATTTTATAAGGGAGATTGTTGACACAACTGACATTGTCTCTTTAATTGATGGATATTTGCCACTTAAAAGAAAAGGTAAGGACCATTGGGGGATATGTCCTTTTTGTGATGATGGTAAAAATCCTTCCTTTAGCGTTAGCGAACAAAAACAATTCTTCTATTGTTTTAAGTGCAGAGCAACAGGAAATGTAATTGGTTTTTTACAATCCCATCAAGGTTTTGATTTTGTTGAATCTATTGAAGCTCTAGCTAGTAAAGCTGGTCTAGAAGTTCCTTATGAATCAAGCCAAACACCGAATAAAGAAAGAGATCCATTATTAGATTGCATGAAGGCTGCTAGCGAAATTTTTGAAAAGAATTTAAACGAAAATGATTCTGCAGAGAAGACTAGAAAATACATAAGGCAAGAAAGAAAAATTTCGCCTGAAATCTGTAAAAAATACTCTATAGGTTATTCACTAAATTCTTGGGATTCTTTAAGCGAACAATTAAAAAAGAAAGGTTTTTCAGAGGAAATATTAATTAAAGCAGGTTTAGCTAAGAAAAATAAAGAAGCTAAATTGTTTGATGTATTTAGGGACAGATTAATGTTTCCTATCAAAGACAGGAAAGGAAGAGTAGTTGGTTTTGGAGGTAGGGTGATGAACCCTGATGACCAACCAAAATATTTAAATACTGGTGACACACCTATCTTTCAAAAAGGAAAAGAACTCTATGGCTTATTTGAGGCACTAGAGGTTAGAAGAGATCTAAATAAATTATTTGTGGTTGAAGGCTACATGGATACAGTTGCAATGTCCGAGCATGGTCTAAGAAACTCGGTGGCAACTTTAGGTATAGCAACAAATAGATTTCACGTTCAAAAATTATTACAACTCGTTAACGAGATAATTTTTTGTTTTGATGGAGATGATGCGGGTAGAGGCGCAGCTTGGGGGGCATTAAAAAATGTTCTACCAGCTGTTATAGACGGCACAGAAATAAAATTTTTATTTTTACCAGAAGGAGAAGACCCAGCCAGTTTGCTTGAAAAAGAAAGCGTTGAAGACTTTAAGAAAAGGATAAATGAAGCAAAATTATTGTCTGAATATTTTATAGAGAAATTAACACAAACGTTTGATGTAACTTCGCTAGAAAAGAAGGCTTCTTTAGCCTCTAAAGCTATGGGGCATTTATCTTCAATGCAAGAGAGTTCGATAAAGAAACTTTTAGAGAGTGAAGTCTCAAGTATTACTGGGCTAGATAAAGATGACATAAAGACACACAGTCAATCTTCAAGTTATAAAAGAAAATCCTCTAGAATTAAGAAAGACGCAACCGAAACTAAGGAAGAAAGAGTTTTTCAGCAAACAGGTTTAGGTTCTAAGATCCTTAATGTAATTCTTGCCTATCCTTTTTTAGCTTCAGAAATAAAAAACTTAGAAAGATTCGAAGGATTTAGAGAGCCTGAAGTTGGATTGATGATAGAGGTTGCTAAGTACTTTTTATCTGATCCAAAATTAGGAATATCTGATTTATTAAGTAATATTGATCCAGATTCTGCTTCATTTATAGGAACTTTAATCTCTACAAGCCCGACCATAGAAGAAAAGAATGCTTTGGCGTATTTAGAAGACTGTTTATCTTTGTTAAAAAAATCAGATTCGATCTCTAGAATTATCGAGCTAAAAGAAGTCTATAAGAACAACGGCCTATCTGAAGATGAAACTTTTGAACTTCAACAACATTTACTGTCTAATATAGATAAGCTAGAAGAACCTGAAAGAAAACTTTTAAGAGACTTAAGTCAAAAAACAAATTAAAGGGTTTTTATATTAAATAAGGCATTTATTAAAAAAAGATAATATAATTGCGCACCGCTAAGATTTAGATATGGCAAAAAAAGCAAAAACCCCAGTAGTTGAAGTTAAAGAAAAGGAAGTAGAAACTCCAGAAGAAGCCGAAGAGGTATTATTTGGAGAAGAAGACCTAGAAAACTCCGGTCTAAGAGAACTGCTTGATAAAGGTAAGGATCAAGGGTTCCTAACTTACCAAGAAATAAACTCAATGTTACCTGAGGATATTTCAGACCCAGATCAAGTGGAAGAGACAATACAAATGCTTATGGATATAGGCATAGAAGTTCTAGAGTCAACAAATACTTCGGGTGGAGATAATGCTGAGGCAGCTCCAGAAACTATAGCAGATACAAGAACAACTTTGACAACTGTTGAATCAGAGGTCGGTAGAACCACTGACCCTGTTAGGTTGTATATGAGAGAAATGGGAACAGTTGATCTCTTGACAAGAGAAGGAGAGATAGCCATTGCTAAAAGAATAGAAGAGGGTGCGAGAGAGTTGCTGTTCGCTTGTTGCTTCTATCCTGGAATTGTTGATCGAATATTAGATGAATATCAAGAAGTTGTTTCAGAAGACAAAAGGCTATCTGAAGTGCTTGTAGGATTTATGGACATAGAAGAAGGAATTCCACCTCCTGCGTTAGCCCAGAAGAAAGAAAAAGAAGAGAAAGGTGAGACAGAAGAAGAAGAGCAAACTGGTCCAGACCCTGCCGAGGTAAAGAAAAGATTTAGCTCTTTAAAGAGACAGTTTAATAAAACTGAAAAAGCTTGTGTTAAATCAAGAACAAGTAAAGCAGCAATTAAAGAACAAGAGAAGTTAGGCGAAATTTTTAAATTTCTTAAATTGTCTCCAACTCAGTTTGAAATAATTGCTAACCCTGCCAGAGATGCATTAGAAATTATCAGAGAATGTGAGAAATTTATTTTCACGGTGATGGTTAAAAGAGGAAAGATGCCAAGAAAAGATTTTATTAAGGATTTTACTGGAAATGAAGCAAACTCTAGTTGGTCTGAGAAGATAGCAAAATCGAGAAAACCTTATGCTAAAGAAGTTAAAGAAAATATTGATGAGATAGTAAGACTGCAAAACAAACTCTTAAAGTTAGAAAAGATTATTCAATTACCGATAACTGAAATTAAAGATATTAATAGAAGGATGTCTATAGGCGAGGCGAAGACCCGAAGAGCAAAAAAAGACATGGTAGAGGCTAATTTAAGGTTAGTGATCTCTATTGCAAAGAAATATACGAATAGAGGTCTCCAATTCTTAGATCTTATACAAGAAGGCAACATTGGACTCATGAAAGCAGTGGATAAGTTTGAGTACAGAAGAGGGTATAAGTTTTCTACATACGCTACTTGGTGGATCAGGCAAGCTATAACTAGATCGATAGCCGACCAAGCTAGAACGATTAGGATACCTGTTCATATGATAGAAACCATAAATAAACTAAACAGAGTTTCACGTCAGATGGTGCAAGAGATGGGTAGAGATCCTACACCAGAGGAATTAGGCGAAAGAATGGAATTACCGGAAGACAAGGTTAGAAGGGTTTTGAAGATAGCGAAAGAACCCATATCAACAGAAACACCTATTGGAGATGAAGAAGACACTACCCTTGGAGATTTTATAGAAGATACATCTATCGATTCTCCTGACGAAGCAGCTACAGAAGAAAACCTTCAAGATGCGACAGATGATATTTTGGGGAGTCTGACCGCCAGAGAGGCAAAAGTATTAAGAATGAGATTCGGCATAGGTATGAATACAGATCACACATTAGAAGAAGTTGGAAAACAATTTGATGTTACAAGAGAGAGGATTAGGCAGATTGAAGCTAAAGCTTTAAGAAAGCTCAGGCACCCTACAAGATCGTCTCATCTGAAAGGTTTTTTAGACGAATAAGAGTTTCTACAGGGCCTGTAGCTCAGTTGGTTAGAGCAGTGGACTCATAATCCATTGGTCGGAGGTTCGAGTCCTCCCGGGCCCACCATTAATACGGTCTAACGTTAAATCCAATATTCAATATTGGAGATTTATCTTCAAGATATATTATTGATAAGAACAAAGGTCCCTTCACAAGACTGATCTCTCCATCAAGATGTTTTTCCCCATTATTAGAAGTAAAGTTAAAGTTTTCTTCAGATTGAAGATTAAAGGGAGAAGAAAATTTACGTTTTGAATGCCCAAGATTTAAAGAACCGCTAAAGCCTAAAATCTCAAAAGGGTAACGAATGTCTATGAAGATATTCTGGCTTAGTGCATTTAAAGAATTAAAATGTAAATTTAAGGAATCTCCTTTTTCTTCAAATGAATCAATAAAGATCTTGTCGTAAGAAATCCCGATATTAAGTTCTAAATAGTTAAGAACTATTGGTCTTTCAATAAAAGCAGAGGTCGTTTTAAATTTCATAGCCGATGACGAACTTCCAAAAAAATTACTATGACTAAAAGCTTTCCCATTATTATCTGTATAAATAAAACCTAATCTCATTTCTGATAGCACTTTTGATAAACCTATAAAATTAGCATTTGCTGATCCTTTTGTAGTTCCTGTAAATAGTTTGAGATGATTGGGTTGGTTTGAGTTAACTCCAAATATAAAAGAATCCTCATAGTTTTTATAAATAAATTCTTTATTTCTAGATGATCTTCTTACCTCGTTATATTGGTTAAGGGAGGAAAGTACATATTCAGAATAAACGTTTCCTTTAGATATAAAGTTATTTAATAGATCTTCGTTTTGGGGGTCCAAAACCTGAAAATAGGTTGTCAAACTATAGTCTGTTCCATTGCCATCAGTAAAGCTGCCAATGAAGTCATAATCATATTTGTTGTCTATTTCAATAGGCCATAAAATCCAGTCTTCATCAAGGTCAACAAAATTATCGTAGAAATCATAGAAATCTCCGTTATTAAGAAGTACATAAGTTCTAGAATTTGAATCCACTATATCTATATCACCATCATGGTCGTAATCAATTAAATTAAGTTTTCCTTGACCAATCCACATGGTGGAATGGGGGTTTCCATCTATATATACAGAATAATTAGGATGCTTCTCCTCAGTTACATCAACAAAATTTTTACCCTCAATATTCTTAAAGAATTGTATGACTCTTGATCGGTAATAAGGTTCATGAATAGTGGAAGCCAAAATGATATCTATGTACCCATCATCATCAAAATCAAAAGCCTCCATATCGTTTGCATTGCCGTTATCGCCAAAGAAATTTGCAGGCAGCTCAATAAATCCACGTTGAGTCCAATCATTTGAGCCATTATTTAGATAGACGGCTCCTGCACTATTTTCACTAAATCCATATAAAGAAGAAATTCGAGGGTTAAACCACCCAAATGCCACATCTCCATAACCATCATTATCAAAATCGCCTATAGTTGCTGTTGTAGGCCATAATATATCTACATTATGACCGTGATTGTCATAATCCACTTCTTGCCAGTAAAATTGAGGAAAATTATGATTTGCTTCAAAATTTCCTGTGCCATCATTAATTAAAGCTGTAAAAGGTATTATCTCGCTACAAGGCAAACAGGTATCTGGTTGCGATTCCCCACTAAATAAGTACCCAGGAGTGGTTTGGTCAAAAATAGGTGCAAAAATATCTAAGTCCCCATCACCATCTAAATCACCGTAAGCTGCATCGTGCACAAATATTTGTCCGTACTCTTCTTTAAAAAAAAGATCCGGTAAATTTGATAAACTTTTATTTTCTAATATTCCCTGATTACTAAGATAAAGTATGCTTGTATCATAATAGTCACTTAAACCATCTCCATTAAAGTCAGCTACGATTTTTCCGTTAGTGTAGTCATGTTGATTTCCGCATTCTTTTCTTGGGTCATTATTTTCATCATTTAACCAGTTTGTACCTCCTTGAACACAAGGAAATCTATTATTTGTAAACATCTCCGGCGCTATTTTAAAGTGGCCATTTCCATCATTTAAGAACGTGATCATTAGATCCTCAGGTACAAATTCTCTAGTTCCAAATGACTGACCTACATAAATAAGGTCAGAGAAATTATCTCCATTAAGATTTGCTTCAAACCATTGCCCGATATTGAACCAAGGACCTTCAACGCTTATTTCATCGTCGTTAGAATCATCTCCTGGGTGTTGCCCTTGAGCTCTAACTTGCAAAAAACCGTAATCTTCAATCTTATATTTATCGTTAGAGGGCAATTCACCCGAGAACCTATATTCACTCATGCTGTAAGTGAAAG
>CAJWKH010000003.1 GCA_913042085.1 uncultured Gammaproteobacteria bacterium
CTTGGTGATTCATCTGCAGCTAGAATTGTTGCTTACAGCGACACAAAAGGTGGCTATATTGATCAAGTTGCAGGACTTATTGACGCAAGTGGGTCTGCACGTTTCAGAGCAGCAGGCACAATGAGACAAAATGGCGTTGCTGTTAATTCTTCTAGAGGAGGCTTCCAAGCTGGAGCTGATCTTTCAGGAGCCTATTTAACGCCTGCAGGCGCAATTATGAAAGATGACGCTAACGAATTAACTTATACGGGTTTTAGGTTAAGTGTTGCTTCTGAAATTAATGAAAATTGGGATGCACTAGCTACTGTGGCACAGCAAAGTATTGAAGCTGACGGTGTATTTTTTGTAGACCCAAATTTAGGTGATCTAGAAATCCAAAGATACACTGCAGATAAGATTGATGATGAATTCGATAACATGAGTTTAACTCTTGAGGGTTCAATAGGCGATCTTGAAGTAGTTTATGCTGGAGCGTATACAGACCGAACAACTGAACAAATGGTTGATTACACTGACTACTTGTTTGTTGGTCAGTATCTTCCTTACTACATTTGTGATTACTATGTGACCTATACTACGTATGCGCCTGGTAACGTTCCTACAGGAACTTGTGGTGCTCCTAACTTATTAGTTGATTCAACAACTGAGCTAGAAGTTACATCTCACGAATTCCGTATAAATGCAGATATAAATGACACTACATCATTAACAGCTGGTGTTTTCATGAGTGATACTGAGCTTACTGAGTTGAATTTATTTAATTATCCGGGTTCAGTAGGTAATGATATTACATACGCTGCTAACTATGCGTTGACAGATACATCTGTAAGTGGATCGATTAATAATGCAAGTCCTGGTTGGTATTCCGCAGGGCCTTATTCAGAACCAGTCATCTTCTTTAATGATATCAAGAGAACTGATGAACAAAGAGGTGTTTTTGGTGAAGTAAGTTTTGCAATGACCGACACAACAGAACTCTCAATTGGTGCTCGTTGGTATGATATTGCGGTTGATTTTGAAGGTAGTGCTAACTCATCATTTTATAATGGGTTCGGTGCTCCAGATACACAACAGTTTGGATCTAACTTATCCGCACAATATGCACCAGGTAATGCAAATGGTTATCCAGATAAAGCTGAAACTGATGGTGTGATTGGAAAGGTAACATATTCTTGGAAACCTAGTGAGGATAAGATGTATTACGTCACTTGGTCAGAAGGGTTTAGACCAGGTCTTCTAAACAGACCTGTTGGTAGAACAAGTGCTGACGGATCTTACTCTGTACCACCTTCTGTTGATTCTGATGAAATCACTAACATGGAGTTTGGTTGGAAAAACGTACTTCGAGACGGCCGACTTAGATTCAATGGTAGTATCTTTAGGGTTGATGTAAGTGGATTACAAAGTACTATTTTTGATCCTAGTATCGTTAACTTATTCTTCTCTGATAACGCAGCTGATGCTGAAATAAAAGGAGTTGAAGGAGACTTTATTTACTACACTGAAGGCGGCTTAATACTATCAGGTGCGTTTTCACTACTTGATACTGAAATCACTAAGAGTTTAATTCCAACAGGTGACATTGTTGTTGGTCAGGATTTAGCATTTGCACCTGGATTCCAGGCTAACTTGAGTGGTAGAAAAGAGTGGACAATGGAAGGCGGCAATACTGGATTTTGGCAACTTCAGTTCTCTATGTCAGATAAAAGTTATTCTGACATCATGCAACCTAACAGGGCCAAGCAAGATAGTTATAACCTAACTAATCTTAGAGCTGGTATCAGTACCGACGATTGGACAGCAGAAATGTATGTCGATAACCTTACGGATGAAAGGGCTGAAATAAGCAATACTTTCGTCTTTGACAGGCAACGTGTAGCTGTTGTAAGACCAATGACCGTTGGCCTTAGGTATAAAATGAAATTTTAACTTTAGATAAGTTAAAAAATATAAAAAGGGAGCTTAGGCTCCCTTTTTAATTTAATTAGAAATTAGATTTTGTTATATTTGTTAGAATAAAATTCCAATGGAAGAAGATCAGTTAAATATAGATGAAACAACACTTACAGTTGAATTAAGCGAAGCTACAGACTCTGTAAGAGATGGCAGTTTTGAACATGCGCTTAATTTACTGAAGGTTATCCTTAAAGACCATCCTGACCATATTGATAGCTTATATCTAGCTGCTGTTTCATCTAGATATTTAAAACAATTTGATGATTCAAAAAAATATATTGAACAATTGTTGATGATTGCCCCGGATATGGGACGTGCTTATCAAGAGTTGGGCCACCTTAATAGAGACATGGGAGATGAAGAGAAAGCTGTCGTGCACTATAGACAGGCCTGTGAACTTAACCCGGCACTAATGGCGGGTTGGAATTTTCTATACCAATACTTTGTAAAAAACAACAACAAGCCAGCAGCCGATCATGCCCTAGAACAAATTAATAAACTAAAATCACTTCCGGGCGTACTTTTATATATAGATCAGATTTTAAATGAAGGCAGGTTAGGCATGGCTGAAGCGAAGTGCAGAGCTTTTCTTAAAGAAAATCCCACTCATACCTACGCAATGTCATTACTTTCAGAAATAGCTAATCGTTTAGGCTATTTTGACGATGCTGAATTCTTACTAGAAAAGGCAGTTGAATTTCAACCAGACGATGGCGACCTAAGAATGAAATACGCGTCTATTCTTAGAAAAAAACAAAAATTTGCAAAGACCATGGAACAAGTAAATATATTGTGTGATAAATACCCTGAAAATCTAAATTATCAAGCCCAAAAAGCTAGTGAAATTATGCAAAATGGAGACCATGAAGAAGCAATTAATTTATTGGATGATATTCTAACCAAGAACCCTTATAACTTTAGCACTCTTACATCAAAAGGCCATGCACAAAAGACTCTTGGTAGAGCAGATGAGGCCATTAAGAGTTATCAGTCTGCCTATCAAATAAAACCAGACCATGGCGAAGCTTTCTTTTCTTTAGCCAACCTCAAAACTTATTCCTTTACAGGAAATGAATTAGATAGCATGAGGGAACAGGTTGAGAGGGTAGATCTATCATTAAGAGATAAAGCATATTTTCATTTTGCCCTCGCTCAAGGTTGTGAAGTGAATGGTGAATATGATGAAGCGTTCTTTCATTTAGAAAGAGGGAATAGAATAAAAAATGATCAAAGCCAATACTCGATTGAAAGAATGGAAAAAGAACTTCAAGCCCAAATAGACGTTTGTGATGAAACTTTCTTTAAAGATTTAGGTAACGGAGGACATGAAGCAAGAGATCCTATATTCATTCTTGGCTTACCTAGAGCAGGCTCTACCCTTATAGAGCAGATCTTAGCATCTCACTCCATGATTGATGGAACATTAGAGCTTCCGAATATTCTTTCTATTGCTCAAAGCCTAAGAGGGGATGATATTTACGGTAAGTTAGGCAATTACCCTAAAAGCATGGAATCATTAACACTGGAACAAAGAGAAGCTTTAGGCAAGGGATACATTGAAGATACCCAAATGCATAGAAAAGATGCTCCAATGTTTACAGATAAAATGCCCAATAATTTCAGACACATCGGTTTAATCCACCTTATATTACCGAACGCAAAAATTATTGATGCTAGAAGATATTCTTTAGACTGTTGTTTTAGTATGTTCAAGCAGTTATTTGCTCAAGGACAAGAGTTTTCGTACGGCCTAGCCGAGGCAGGAAGTTATTATAATAACTATGTTAAGTTGATGGATCACTGGGATGGAGTATTGCCCAACAAGATATTAAAAGTAAATAACGAAGATATCATCGAGGACCTTGAAGGCCAAGTTAGGAGAATGCTTGAATTTTTAGAGTTACCTTACGAAGAAGAGTGCATTTCATTTTATGAAACAGACAGATCAGTTAGAACGGCTAGTTCTGAACAAGTAAGAAGACCAATCAACAAAGATGGTATGGAGCGTTGGAAACCTTATTCAAAACACTTAAAACCTTTACTTAATTGCTTAGGTGAAGGCTTATTGAAACCTGAAGATATAGCTTCGATAAATAGATAAGCAATTAAATGAAAGAAGACGCTTATAACATTTCTATTTCAGAAAAAGAGAGGAGACCCAACACAAAGTTTCTTGGGTTGGATGTAAATTTACCAGTATTCTCTATCAGTTCAGGTTTAGCCGTTTTCTTTTCCGTTCTCGTATTGATCTATCCAGAAGTATCTTATGAGTTACTTAATAATGCTAAAAACTTTGTAGTTGTTTGGTTTGGTACCTTATTCACGTTATCTATGTCCGCCATAACATTGGTCATCTTCTTTCTAATTATCTCGCCATTTGGAAAAATAAGGCTTGGAGGAAAGGACTCAATTCCAGAATTTAGTTTCGTATCTTGGGTCTGTATGTTATTTGCTGCTGGAGTAGGTATAGGGATGACTTTCTACGGGGCAGCGGAACCTCTTTCGTATTACACGGGAGTTTTTGGAACACCTCTAAACGTTTCTCCTGAATCTGAAGAAGCTTATCGATTGGCTTTCAGTGCAACCATTTTTCATTGGGGTCTTAACGCTTGGTCAGTGTATGCAATCATAGGATTATCTCTTGCCTTTTTTTGCTATAACTGGAAATTACCTTTAACTATTAGATCTATCTTTTATCCTCTTTTAGGTAAACGAATTTGGGGATGGCAGGGCGATATAATTGATATCATAGCTGTTCTCGCTACACTTTTTGGCCTAACAACATCTTTGGGATTGGGTGCACGACAAGCATCTTCTGGCCTTTTTTATCTATTTGATCTGCCCAACAATCTTTTAACCCAATCTCTAGTAATACTGTTTATAACTTCGGTAGTGATTTTTTCTGTATACAGAGGTTTAGATAAGGGTGTAAAGGTTCTTAGTAACATAAATATAGGGCTTGCTCTTGTTTTACTGGCCTTTGTCGTGCTTGCTGGACCAACCTTCAAGATAATTATGGCCTATGGAGAGAATTTAATTTTTTACTTTCAAGACATTGTTCGTTTAAGCAATTGGAATAGACCTGAAGACCTACAGTGGTATCGTGACTGGACAATTTTCTATTGGGCCTGGTTTATTTCTTGGTCTCCCTTTGTAGGGATGTTTATAGCAAGAATATCAAAAGGAAGAACCATTAGAGAATTCCTTTCTGTTGTAATGTTCGTGCCGCTTTTATTTTGCACAATATGGTTTACTTCGTTCGGTGAAACTGCAATTTTTCAATTTCAAGAAGGAATAGGTAATTTAAGCGAACCAGTTGGAGATATTTCTCTTGTACTTTTTTACATGTTAGATAATCTTTTATTTCCTGTTGTTTCAAGCATATTTTCTTTGTTCATGTTGGTACTATTTTTTGTAACTTCATCTGATTCAGGGTCGCTAGTTATCGATACTATTACTTCTGGAGGTAAAGATAATACCCCTAGAATCCAAAGAGTAATATGGGCTATTGTTCAAGGATTAGTTGCAACCGTTTTATTAGTAGCCGGAGGTTCATACGCATTATCAGCAATACAATCAGGGTCGATATCGATGGCTTTACCTTTTGTATTTATTTTAATAGCAGCCACAATAAGTTTGTTACGAGGTGTATACATAGAGCTCTATAATTAGTTAATATTTTTTTCATTTTTTAAGAAAAAATGATTAATCAAATTTAAATTTATCAATTATAATGCTGCGATGAAGTCATCCAAGTTTCCTACCCAAGCAGAAATAGTCGTAGTTGGCGTAGGGGGTATAGTTGGATCCATGCTTGCATACTGGCTTGCAGAACTAGGCCAAAAGAACATCGTAGGCTTAGAAAAATCTACAGTAATTCCTTCTGATATAGCATCCACCGCACACGCTTCGGATTTTGTTTACAACACAACTCACGACAAACTGGGTAATTGGACTACTGCCTTTAGTCGAAAATTTTATGAAGAAAATGGCTTCTTTTTAAAAAAGGGTGGCCTAGAGATTTGTCGCAAAGACGACGATGCACGTTGGGAGGAATTAAAACGAAAGGTAGAATCAGGCAAAGCCTTTGGAACTAACGTTACCTTGATTTCTGCTGCCGAAGCCAAAGAAAAGTTTCCTTTACTAGATGAAGAATCAATAAGAGGTGCAATGTGGGATCCCGATGCAGGTTTAGTAGTACCTCGTTCGCAAGATGTTGTTAACTTTGCTGTAGAGAAAGCAAAGGAGAAAGGTGCATTGGCAACTTACACTGACACACCAGCTGTAGGTTTTGAAATTGAGAATGGTCGTGTCATTGGAGTAAAAACAGATAGAGGAACCATTAAGGCCGATAAAGTTGTTATTTCATCAGGAATTTGGGGACCTTTACTAGGAAAAATGGCTGGTGTTCCAGTACCGCTTTCACCCGTAGAACATCCTTTATTATTTTTTGGACCGTTACCTGAAGCACAAGGAGCAGAGGATTTTCTTGTCTATCCACTACTTCGTGATCAAGGCAATTCGGCTTACGTTAGAGATACAGGCAGGCTACATGGTGGAATGCTTGAATGGGGATATTACGAAGATAAAGAGCCTCGATTGGTTGATCCAGAGGACATTGGTAATCCTGAAAAGACCATGACTTCTGATTCAATGAGGCACCTTAACCTTGAAGAAATTGCTGAGCCACTTGAAAAAGCATTCGAAACCACACCTATTCTTAATGAATTGGGTTGGGATGAAAGAAGTTCATTTAATGGCTTGCTATCCGTAACTCCTGACGCTGGCTCTTTATTAGGAGAGAGTCCTGAAGTCAGAGGTTTTTGGCTATGTGAAGCAGTTTGGGTAAAAGACGGTCCTGGTTGTGCAAGACTGTGTGCTGAACAGATGGTAAATGGTAAGACACAAGTGGATATGCACTCTTTTGATATTTCTAGATTTTATCCGGCGCAAAAAGAAAAAGAGTTTGTTAAATCGCGATCTTTCGAAAATTCACAAACTATTTATACCCCTGCTGTTCACCCTAGAGAGCCCTATATTAGCAATAGAGAAATGTTTGTTAGCCCTTTTTATTCTAGGGAAAAAGAACTTGGAGGCTACTTTGATAATGAAATAGGCGGTTGGGAACGTGCCCTTGCTTATGAGAGCAACCGAGAAAAACTAAATAATTATTTACAAGAGGTCCCAGTTCGAGAAAATGAATGGGATCGTCGCCACGTACCCTACGAGATAGCTAACGCGGAACATCTGGCCATGAGTGAATCGGCAGGGATGATCAATCTATCTCACTTTGCGATCATGGATATAAAAGGCCCAGATACGGAACGTATGTTAGAACATCTTTCTGTGGCAAAGGTAGGAGGAGATACTGCTGAAGGTCGAATTATCTATACTAATTTTTTAGACGAGGATGGTGGCGTCCATGCGGACCTAACTATAGCTCGCTTAGGTGCAGATAGTTATCGAGTAATTACTGGCGGTGCAGATGGCAACAGAGACTGGGTGACCTTACGCAATTATCGTGATGATATGGGGCTAGATGCTGACATTAATATTCGAACCCATGACGTATCAACTTTAGGATTATGGGGGCCTCAAGCTAAGGAAGCGCTTGGTCATTTTATAGACCCTAATGAGATAAGCATTGAGAACTTTCCTTTTGTTGGAACAAAAAACCTTACGCTTAATTTAGCTGGTGGAAAAAAGATCGATGTCTGGGCTGCTCGCATTTCGTACGTCGGAGAGAGTGGTTGGGAATTATATTTAAATAATGACAGTGAAGAAGGTCTGGCGCTTTATGATTCTTTATTAGAAGTTGGGGTTGTACCCGTAGGTATAGAAACTTATGCTAACAGCCGGCGCCTTGAAAAGAGTTTTAGGCTTCAAGGAGCAGACCTAGAGACCGAATATAATGCTTGTGAATCGGCTGTTGAAAGACCTAAGGTCAAGGAAGCAGACTTTCATGGCAAAGCAGCTCATCTCGCTCATCGTGAAGAAGAGCCTAGTGCAATTCTGTGCACAATGACGTTGGATAATCTCAATGTTTCAGGCTCTGGTTCACGCTATCCAGTTGGCATCTCTCCAATTATTGACCCTGATACAAGAGAAGTCCCTGTAGATAGTAAAGGTCGTAGGTCTTATAGCACTAGTATGTCTTACTGCCCATCACTTAAAAAACACGTAGTTATGGGTTATTTACCTAAAAATATAGCTGTACCAGGGAAGTCCCTGGAACTGCATTACTTCAATGAAAGTGGTGATGGTATTTACCCTATGACCGTTCAAATAGTTGGTAAGGGATCTCTTTATGATCCTAAAAATGAGAGGGTTCGTATTTAATAGATTTCTAATATAATTCATTAAAAAAAGGGGAGAAAAAAATGAAAAAACATCCAAATCATCCAAGTGTGGATCAAAGTGATCGAGTGGTTCCATACAATCTCAGGCAGAGTGGTCGCACACCTACTGAGCTATTGATATCAACTCGAGTTAGGAAATCACCTTTCTGGCATCTGTCACACGAAGCAGGATGCTGGAGGGCTACAATCTACAATCGCATCTATCACCCCAGAGGGTACGTCAGGCCTGAGGACGGCGGAGCTATGGTCGAGTACGATGCCCTGGTTAATCGAGTTACTATGTGGAACGTTGCTGTTGAAAGACAAATAAGAGTAAAGGGTCCGGATGCAGAGGCTTTTACAGATTACGTAATAACTCGAGACGCAACTAAAATTGAACCTGGAAACGGAAAATACGCAATATTGTGTAATGAAAAAGGAGGGGTTCTTAACGATCCTGTTTTATTAAGATTGGCTGAAGATGAATTTTGGTTTTCTCTTTCTGATAGCGATCTTATGCTCTGGCTACAAGGTGTAAATGTTTCTAAGAAATTTGATGTCGAAATTGATGAGATAGATGTTTGTCCTGTACAAATCCAAGGCCCTCTATCAGAAGATCTTATGGCTAAACTTGCCGGTGAAGAGCTTAGAGAAATTCCTTATTACGGTCTTATGGAAACTAATATTGAAGGTGCGGATGTAGTCATCAGTCAAACCGGATTTACTGGAGAGAAGGGTTATGAGATTTATGTGCGCGATGCGCATGAGAATGCTGAAATTGTATGGAATGCAGTCCTTGAAGCTGGTAAAGAATTTGGTTTAATGGTTATTGCACCAGCTCATCACAGAAGGATTGCAGCAGGTATTTTATCCTGGGGTCAAGATTTAGACCTAGAAACTTCACCTTTTCAGGTTAATCTGAGCTATCAAGTACCACGAAATAAAGAAGCCGACTACATAGGCAAAGAAGAGTTAGAACGACAACGAGAGGTAATTGATGCAGGAGACTTCCCGTTCAAAATGAGAATGGTTGGATTGACTCTTGGCGGTAAAGAAATTACTGACTACGCGCCTGATTTCTGGCTGATTGCAGATACAGAGGGTAACGACATGGGTTACGTTACTTCTCCTTGGTGGTCTCCTGAGCTAAATACAAATATCGCACTAGGCTGGGTACCATGGTCTTCATCTGAGATTGGAACCAAATTACTGGTCAGACTACCTGATGAATACTCTGAGTCATCTGGAGTCCCGGTTGAGGGTGAAATTGTTGATGTACCGTTTAGAGAGTCTGTTACTCCAAACAAAAGAGAAGTCCAAAAGGAAAAAGGACTAGATTACGCAGACTAAAAAAAGTCACGAGGTCGGTTAGTGGTACCGACCTCGTTTTTTTTCAATACCATATTCCTAAATTTCTTTAAGAAGATTCACTTTACATTCTTTAATTCTTGTTTTTACATAGGCAGACTCACCATTATTTAATTATTGGAAATTAATTAATGAAACATGTTAAGAACTTAAAAATAGTAATCACGGCGGGAGCATCAGGTATTGGTTCTGAGATAGCCATGATTCTTTCACAGGCCGATGCTAAAGTGATTATTTGCGATAAAGATCAAGAGGTTCTTGATCAATTCTCTAAAAATAACCCTGAAATAATCACCTTAAAAGCTGATGTATCGCGTGAAGAAGAAGTGGCATCTTTTTTTAATGAAATAAAAGACCATTTTGGAGAAATTAATGCTCTCATCAATAATGCAGGTATTGCGGGACCATCGGCTAAGTTAGAAGACACTAATTTTAATGATTGGAAGAATACATTAAGTGTAAATTTAAATGGAACATTTCTAAGCACTAAATCAGCAATTCCTCTTTTAAGATCTGCAGGTGGAGGATCTATTATAAATATTGGTTCAACCTCTTCATTCATGGGCACTCCTCTACGATCTTCATACTCGGCAACAAAATGGGGGTTGATAGGTTTAACTAAAACTTGGGCCATGGAATATGGCGAGGATAATATTCGTATTAATACTATTTGTCCTAGCTCGGTAAACGGTGAGCGTATTGAACAAGTCATAGAACGAGAAGCCAAGTATCGAAGTGTTTCACCAGAAGAAATTAAGGCTGCCTATTTAAGTCAAACATCAATGAAAACCTTTATTGATGCAGAAGAGATTGCCGGAATGATAGTGTATTTATTATCTCCTTTAGCAAGAAAGATTACAGGACAAATGCTTGCTATTGATGGCCACACAGAAAGCCTTTCGATGATTAATAAAGAAGATGATTAGAATGAAATTAAAAGTTTGGACAAGTTATTTTCAGTTAAAGTTACTGTATGAAAAGAGGGGAGGTTTGCTATGCCATTAGAAATAAAATCTAATATTTTTATTACTTGTGCGATTACTGGATCAGGCAATACGCAAGAGCGAAGTTCAAATGTCCCTCGCTCACCAAAACAAATTGCTGATAGTGCTATTGCAGCAGCTAAAGAGGGTGCTGCTATTGTGCATTGCCATGTACGAGATCCTGAGACAGGAGCTCCTTCTCGAGATCCAGCCCTTTACCGAGAATTAACTGACCGTATTAGAGACTCAAAAACTGATGTTGTTTTAAACCTCACATCAGGCATGGGAGGAGATATGTTCTTTGGCCCGCCATCAGCACCACTGCCCCTAAAAAATGATACGGATATGGGAAGTGCAGAAAGTAGGATGGAGCCTATTGCTGATTGCTTACCTGAAATATGCACCTTAGATTGTGGAACGATGAATTTTGGGGAAGGAGATTATGTGATGACTAATACCCCTGATATGTTAAGGACTATGGGTAGAATGATGACAGAACTAGGGATTAAGCCTGAAATTGAAGCATTTGATACAGGCCATCTATGGTTTGCTAAGCAGTTAGTTGAAGAGGGCATTATAGAGAATCCTGCCTTAGTTCAGCTCTGTATGGGTATACCTTGGGGCGCTCCTAATGATTTAAATACCTATATGGCTATGGTTAATAATATCCCAAGCGATTGGAACTGGTCTTCTTTTTCAATTAGCCGTGATCAGATGCCTTATGTCGCTGCATCTGTTTTGGCAGGAGGAAATGTACGCGTTGGTTTGGAAGATAATATTTGGTTAGAAAAAGACGTATTAGCTACAAACGAATCCTTAGTACATAAGGCCACTACTATTATTGAAGCTATGGGTTCAACAATTATGAATCCGCAACAAGTTAGAAACCTTTTAGGCCTAACCAAACGCGAACCTCGATAATTATTTTTTGCTTATAAATGATCAAGTCTGAGGAAAAGACACAGTTTGCTGTTATTGGAGGTGGAGTTATTGGCGGTGGCTGGGTCGCCAGGTTCCTATTAATGGGTTTTGATGTAAAAGTTTTTGATCCTGACCCTGAAGCCGAACGAAAAATTAATTTAGTGATTGAAAATGCTCGTCGCTCACTGCCTGGTTTATTTGAATACCTATTACCTGATGAAGGATCTTTGATGGTTTGCTCCAATATAGAGGAGACTGTCGAGGACGTTCAATGGATTTGTGAGGCAATACCTGAACGCTTAAATTTAAAACAGGAAGTTTTTGCAGAAATACAAGCTCACTGCTCTATGGATGCAATCATAGCTTCGTCTGCATCAGGTTTTAAGCCTTCTGAGCTTCAATTCATGTCATCGAATCCAGAACAAATTATTGTTGCGCATCCTTTTAATCCGGTTTACTTAATTCCATTAGTTGAATTAGTAGGAAATTCTAAAACCACGGAAAAAGCAGCCACGATATTGAAGCAATTAGGTATGCACCCTTTAACCGTTCGTAAAGAGATTGATGCCCATATAGCAGATCGTTTACTTGAAGCAGTGTGGCGGGAGGGTCTTTGGCTAATAAATGATGGTGTAGCTACTACAAAAGAAATTGATGACGCTATTCGTTATGGCTTTGGTTTGCGATGGGCTCAAATGGGTATGTTTGAAACTTATAGAATAGCAGGCGGTGAAGATGGTATGGCGCATTTTATTCAACAATTTGGCCCTGCATTAAAATGGCCGTGGACAAAACTCACGGATGTGCCAGAGTTATCTGAAGAATTAACTAAAAAGATTGCTCAGCAATCTGATCAGCAGTCAGGCCATTATTCAATTACTGAGCTGGAACGTATTCGTGACGACAATCTAGTCGCTTTGATGAGATCACTTAAGACCAAAGACTGGGGCGCTGGAAATCAACTTAATCAGGTAGACACATTATTGGAAAGCACATCGGTTAAGCCTTCTGAAATACTTACTCAACGATCGCCTGTGCTGACCTCTAATCGTGTTGTACCTACCAGTTGGCTTGATGCTAACGGTCATATGAATGATAGCCGCTATGCTGAAGTATTTTCTAAGGCCAGTGATATCATTTTGCGTCGTATAGGATCTGATGTTGGCTATATTGCTAAAGGTTTCAATTACTTTACCGTTGATATGCAAATTAGTTATCTAAACGAGTGCCTTGCTGGAGATAAAATAACCGTTTTTACTAGCATTCATTTAGCTGAAGGAAAAAAATTAGATTTAAGACATGAAATGAAAAACGCCCAAGGAACAGTTTGCGCTACATGCACCCAGTTTTTAATTCATGTTGATTTGGCTTCACGTAAATCTTGCTTACCCGTCGAGCCTGTTGCCGGCATATTGATGGCATTAGACTAATAATTTGTATCCTTAATATCTAGAAAGGTATAGTTACAAATATGAAAGAGCTGGTTTTTAAAAAAGAGCTGATTAATCCAATTTCTTTATTAATCCTCATGTCCATTGCCATGCCTGTAGCTTTTAATGCCTGGTCTGCAATGTTAAATAATTTTGTTGTAGAAAAGGCTGCTTTTACTGGAGTTGAGATTGGAATCTTGCAAAGTCTTAGGGAGGTTCCTGGATTCCTATCATTTACCCTAATATTTGTTCTTCTTATTATAAAGGAGCAAACCTTCGCAGTTTTTGCTTTGGCACTATTAGGGTTAGGTGTTTGTATGACAGGATTTTTTCCGACTGTCTATGGTTTGTATTTCACTACAATCTTAATGAGCACGGGGTTCCATTACTTTGAAGCGGTAAAACAATCATTAAGTTTACAATGGTTATCTAAAGAAGAAGCTCCAATGGTGTTAGGAAGGTTGTTGGCCGTTGGTTCTTTAACTTCTTTAATAGTTTATGGATGTTTGTGGGCCCTATTGGAGGTCTTCCAATTACCTTATTTCATAAACTTTGTAATAGCAGGAGGCATTTGCATTTTATTGGCTTTTGTTATGTACATAGGGTTTCCTACCTTCCCCTCTAAAGTTGAACAAAATCAGAATTTAGTTCTTAGAAAACGTTATTGGCTTTATTACTTACTAACTTTTCTTTCTGGTGCCAGGAGGCAAATTTTCGTAGTTTTTGCTGCCTTTCTGATGGTTGAGAAATTTGGCTATAGCGCCTCTCAAGTTACCTTACTTTTTTTAATTAACTATGCTTTTAATTGGGTGTTTGCAGAAAGAATAGGACAGCTTATTGGAAGATTTGGAGAAAGAAGGGCTCTTACTTTTGAATACATCGGTTTAATCATGGTTTTTATTGCTTATGGACTGGTTCAAAATGCTACGATTGCGGCCTTTCTATATATTTTGGATCATATGTTTTTTGCAATGGCCATTGCAATAAGTACGTATTTTCAAAAGATTGCTGACCCGAAGGACATGGCCAGTAGCGCTGGCGTTTCTTTTTCAATTAATCATATTGCCGCAGTAATTATTCCTGCAATTCTAGGACTCGTATGGATATGGTCACATTCTCTAGTTTTTTACATTGGAGCGTTATTCGCTTTGTTGTCTTTAATAGCAGCTCAGTTTATTCCTAAAGCTCCTTCTCCTAATCAGGAGACTAGGTTCTCTTTAGCGGCTGGTTCAACTAGACCCTAATTACCATGAAAAAGACTTTTAAATGGATAGGAATTTTAATAATTGTTATTTTTGTTGTTCTTATCTATTCAGGCACTTATTTAGATATTTCTAGAGAAGAATTAGAAGCCAAGTACGCCACAGGCTCTTCTCAGTTTTTAAATCTGCCCGATGGCGCAAGAATTCATTTTAGAGATGAAGGAAAAACTGAAAGCCCAGTAATAGTACTATTGCATGGCTTTAATGGATCGTTATTTAATTTCGAAAGGTTAGTCCCTTTGTTAGCTGATGATTTTAGACTTATCAGCATAGACCTCCCTGGCTTTGGGCTAACTGGAGCCATACCTTCTGCTGATTACACCACAGAAAGCTTTATGGATACGATAACGAAATTAACTAACCAGCTTGGAATAGAAAAATTTTCAATAGCAGGTAATTCCATGGGAGGAGGTGTTGCCTGGAGATATACTTTGGAACACCCAACAAAGGTTGAAGGTCTAATATTGCTTGCCTCAAGCGGCGTAGGATCCAAAGAAGATGTTAAGAAATTTAAAGAAAGAGAAAGTAATACGCCTATTGTGTGGAAGCTGATGAATTCTGCTTTACTAAAGAAATTTCTTCATTATTACACGCCTAAGTTTTTTGCAACTGAAGGCCTTAAAAGATCAGTTTATGACCAGCAATTTGCTAATGCCGATCATGCCAATCAATTTCATGAACTAGTTTTGTTACAGGGATCTAGGAATGCTATTCTTTCTATGACTATGGGCGGCAGAAGAAAAATGCATGGTCCTGAATCATTATCCAAGATAACTGCTCCTACGTTAGTTATTCACGGAGAAGAAGATAACATAATTGGATTTGAGAGATCTTTAGTCTTTAAAGAGAATATTGATAATGCGGAAATAAAAATTTATCCAAAAATAGGCCACTTACCAATGTATGAAGATCCAGCCAGAACTGCAGACGATATTCTTAAATTCTTTCAAGACCTTTAAAAATGAATAAATCAATAACACTAATAGGTATGGCTGGAGCTGGAAAGAGCACCATAGGAAGAAAATTAGCAAAGGTATTAGATTTTAATTTCTTGGACGGAGACGCAATCATTGAAGAAAGGATCAATAAGTCTATTCAAAGCTACCTTGATCAGCATGGCGGGAAAGAATTTACAAAAATTGAGGAAGAGGTCTTGCTCTCCATTAGTTTAGATAAAACTGTTTTAGCTACTGGCGGTAGTGCTGTTTTATCTGATGCAGCTATGAATTTTTTAAAGAAAGAATCTGAAGTAATCTTCTTAGATGTGTCTTATGAGAATATATCCGAACGTATTTTGAATCTCTCAGAAAGGGGTTTAGTCAGGGGACCAAATCAAAGTCTTCAAGATACTTATAACGAAAGATTGAGCTTATATAAAAAATACGCTGACCATACTGTTATCAACGATGGAGATGTAGATTCATGTTTAAAACAGTTGCTTGTCTTATTGGGGAGCTTAAAGAGTTAATTATTAACTAAATAAATTAGGTTGAAGCAACTTAAATTCAGCTTTCATTTTTTTTGTGTTACCACTTTCTGAGATTTCTGTAGCAATCTTTTTGCAACGTTTTAATAATTGTTGCGGTTCAACTATTTCGTTAGCAAAATTATTACTAAGAGCCTCATCACAACTCATTATCCTCCCGGTAAGACATATATCTCTAGCTACAGCTCCAGGAAGTACAGTGCTCATTAAATCAAAGGCAGCTTCAATTCCCATCTTTACTTGAGGTTGGCCAAACGAAGATTCGGTCGAAATTATTCTTAAATCGCACATTGCAGACAGATCCATACCGCCAGCTAAAGCTTTACCATTAACTGCAGCAATTAACGGTTTGGAGAAGTTATAAACTTTATGATGATATTTAACAGCATGTTTGAATACAGTTTCTACATCTTCTGTTTGAAATTCAGATATATCAAATCCAGCGCAAAAAGAAGGTCCAGATCCAGTTAAAATAGTTACATCAATATCTTCGTTGCCTTCAATCTTATCTAAACAATCAGTAAGCTCATCCCTAAGTTTTCCCGATAGTGCGTTATGTTTTTCAGGGCGATTCAAAGTAATTGTAGCTACTCTTGAGTCTTGCTCGTAAATAAGCATATTTAGTGTTTAACCAGAGAAAGGTTTAGTGAAAGTGTTCATGTCAAAATAATCTCTCCAAACTTTTATTTTTCCTTCTTCCATCAAGAAAACGCCACAACAAGGCAAATCTACTTTAATATCCCCTACCTCTGTTCTATCTAGACGCTCCGCTATTACTAAGTCCCCTTCTCCAATTATATTAAGAGTGTCCCAGGTTGTTTTCGTCCAATTGGCAATAAATCCACCAATAAATAATTTTAATTGATCTTTGCCTTGGACTGGTTCAGCTGGCATGTTGTAGTAAATACCATCTTCAGAAAAATAAGATGCTAGTTCTTCTGCATCTAGATTTGACCATGCTTCTATAAAGTTTTTAATTACTGTTATATTGTTATTCATGAAATTCTCCTAAATTTTAATCTTCTTAATTAGTATACCCTGATCTCCTCTATGTACTGGCGAGAATATACCGGTACGAGCTTTATATAACTCATCAAGATGACTGGGAAGTTTAGTGCTTATATCAATAAGGTAGCCATTGATTTCCTCTTGATTCGTATCGAAGTTAAGAGTTAATTCAACTTCTTTATCATAAATTCCGTTCAAATAAATAGCATAAAATCCTTTTGTAAAACCCCATCTGCTTAATGCTGTCTCTATTTTTAGAGCTCCTAAGTTAAATGAATTTAAGTTAGATTCTTTTGGTAGGAGTAAAACCATTCTACTTGCTGATCTGTCACTTTTTAGATTCACTTTTATTGATTTTCCATTATTTAACCGTTTCTTGTTTTGTATTGCAGGGCCTTTCCATCCACTGGAATTAGTTTCGGCCCAATATCTAGACGAATAGTCTTTTGCGAAAGAAATTAGTGATTTAGAGCTTACAGTGTTAACGAATGAGGATAACGGTTCTATTAAAGGTTCAGGATCATTGGCTGCAACATTTTTATAATTGCCGGATAAATGAATATATGATTCATCTGAATCAATATTCTCGTAAAAATGAATATTAACGTGTTGAGGTCTATGTTCGGTGTAAAGATTTATCAAACTTCCTGACATTAATGCAATTAGAGTAATTGCACCCACATAAGAGATAGCAGATCTTATTTTTAGAGAATACAAGAAAGGAGAAATAATTAGAGCGTACAGCCCAGCAAACGGCAATACTGCCCAAACTAATTTATACCCCTGACTTTGCTCTAAAGAAAATATAAGTCCTAAAGTTAAAGGCAAGGTAACGACTAAAGTAAGTAAAAGGAAATAGGGCTTGTATCTTTCTTCTAAAAGAACTGCAAGAAGGATTAAAGGACTTGCAAAAATTAGAGGAAGAATAAATGTATTGGCAGCATCAGGTAAGAGAGTAGTGATAGCAAAAGTTAATACAAGCCAGAACAACCAAGACCCGAAAATCATCTCTTGTTCATTTATAAACCTTCTACTTATGGCTGTTCCTATTAAAGCACCTAAGGTTGTAGAGCTAATTAGTAAAAGTCGATAAGGCCAATCTATACCGGGCCAACTAATGACATTGCCTGAGAGTAAAGATAATAGATAGAACCCAGCTGCACCAGAAAGGACTGTAGTGGATAACGTAATTGGAGAAAATACAATTCCTAAAGCTGTTCTTTTTAGGTTGATCTTAGATTTTATAAGAGCAGTAATTAATATGAAGGTTGCAAGTATACAGATTAATATACTGTTACTTGATTTCCATTGAGTCCAGAAACCATAAATTTCTCCTCCGTATATATATTCATCTCCCATGTCTTGCCAATCTGCTGATAACAATTCTCTTGAAGCAGGTAATATATTTTCTCCATGATGCTGGATGGTTCTAAGGTCGATATTCTCTAAAGTATCGTTTGGCGTGTGATAGTGGTTTCTTTCTCCTGCAAATGCAAAGTCTATCCCAGGAATATTTGCTCTTTCAACTACGCTAAAATCCGTGTCATTTGGCATCCTCTTAAAGACTTCTTTTACAAAAGAAAAGCCATAAGGACTCTTATGTTCCTTGGAATAACTTTTAATCAGTAATTCATTGTTGCTAGATGTCCTAAGAACCATGCTGCTTCCTGAAGAGCCACTTCCTTCAACGTTTAAAACGATTCCAACTTTTTTAGCTAAAGGATGCTGGTTAAAGAAAGCTTCAGCACCTATCAATCCATTTTCTTCAGCGTCCGTAAGAATAAGCATAATGGGATGATTGAAAGGAGCTTCTAATTTCAATGCTCTAGCCGCCTCAAGAATAGCGACAACTCCAGCTCCGTCATCTCCAGCACCAGGTGCCATAGGAACGGAATCATAATGAGCCATCAAGGCTAAATAAGGCAGGTCTGCCTTCCCCGGAATAATTCCTATTAAGTTTTCGACTTCTGCGCAACTAGGAAATCTCGAAGCACAAGCCCAAGTCTTTTGCTCTTCGTATTCGATTCCTAATTTATCTAATTCAATTTTTAATCGTTCTTTGATAACTCTATTAAGATCCGAACCCACGGGATGAGGTTGATTTTCTTTTAATAGACTTTGAAGAATATTGTAAGCTCTAACCGCAGAGAACTCGTTTTGAGGAGCATCTAGTCCCTTAGGGGCAGGGGGTTGAGTACTAAAATGTTGAATACAAAAAAGTAATACAGTTAAGAGTATTGCTAATATTGGGATTCTATTTTTGGTCACTACGTTATTTATAATGTCCTGAAGTACCTTTAATAACAACCCCAGAATTTAATTATTCATTATTTTGATATAGTAGAAACATGATCTATGTCTATATTTATTAATACAATATTTTTAAAGGAGTAATTAGTAATGAACAAAAAATTATACAGAACTGGCCCGTATGCTGATTTCTTTTCACAAGGCGTACAAGTAGGTAACGTTTTAACTTTAGCAGGTCAATTAGGCGACAGTGAAGATGGCAGTGTTCCTGGAGATATTAAAGATCAAATGATTAATTGTTATAACAATATCAAGAATGTTCTTTCTGAATTTGATGCAACTTTAGACAATGTTATTGATGAAACTTGGTTTGTTACTGACGTTAATGAATGCATGGAGAATGTTTCTGAAATTTTTGATGAGAGAGAGAATATTTATGGTTGTAAACCAGAAGTCAGTCAAACCTTAGTAGGAATAAGCGCTCTAGTACAACCTCAATATAAACTGGAAATTAAGGTAATAGCTTATATTGGCTAGTCCAGACCATAAATATTTCAATCCATTGTGGGCAATTTTCTTTGTTCTGCTTACGTTTGAAGTTTCAACACTACCTGTCCTTTATCTTTTAGATACTTTAGGGGATTGGGTATATCAAAACCCAATAACGGTCGATATGACTTATATAGGTGCAGTTGAGATGTATCCGATTAGGGATAATTTAGTAGGTTTCTTAGCCATGCCAATGGCTATTTTCTTTATTTTATGGCGAATGAAAAAAAGGAAAATACCTTTATCTGAATTAGGTTCGTTAGAAATACAAAGAAAACCTTTGTTTTTAAGTATTTTTCTGTTGGCTGCATTCTTATTGTTTGAAGAGTTGTATTTTTACGTTCTTGGTATAGAAATGCCTGAATCATTCATTGAATTTATGCTAGCTGAGCCTATTTTTAGTTTCATCTCAGTGGTATTAGTGGCTCCTATTATTGAAGAATTCCTCTTTAGAGGCTTTCTGCACTCACAATTACGTAGATCTTTCTTAAAGGACTGGGGTGCTATTGCAGTTTCTAGTCTGGTTTGGACCGCTATTCATTTTCAATATGAAATAGGTATATTATTCTTTTTATTCCTATTCGGCCTTTTTCTTGGCTACTTCAGAATAAAATACAATTCATTGCTAATACCCACAGCCCTTCATGCTATTAACAATTTATTGAGTTTTTTGCTAGTTATTTACTTTCCTTAAATTTAAATTTTTCTTGAAACATTAGTAAAATAGAGGTAATTTGTTAGTTATATCCAGCTGATCTAGGGAGAGATCGCTAAAAATTTATAAAAAAATGTAAAAACTATAAGGATTGATGTTTTTACGCAACTTTGGGGAGTTTTAATGAAAAAGTTAACTTATATCATTTCTCTTTCTTTGGTTTCTCTGTTTGCTTATGCAGCAGATGAAGAAAGAGGTGGAATCGAAGAGGTTATCGTTACAGCTGAGAGACAACAGTCTTCTATTCAGGACACTGCTATCTCTATTACGGCTTTTGATGAGAACCTAATTGAAGATTTAAACCTTAGAAACCAAGAAGATTTGCAGAATTACATACCTGCAACAACTATTCAGCCTTATGATATCTCTATTAGAGGTATTGGAAGGATGTTTAGGGCATTAGGTGGAGATCCTGGTGTTGGTACTTATGTTGACGGCGCTTATTCTGTTGACTTTGGTATTGCTTCTACAGATAACGGTTTGTATGACGTAGAAAGGATTGAGATCCTTAGAGGGCCTCAAGGTACTCTATACGGAAGAAATAGTATTGGTGGAGCTGTGAACTTTATCACCAAAAAACCTTCTAGAGAGTTTGAAGCAGAAATTAGGACAATAACTGGTAGCTATGGTATGGCTGAAGGTTATGGTTTTATTAACATGCCTATAACTGACCATCTAAGTGCAAGAGTTATTGCTGTTAATAGAGGAAGAGACGGTACTGTTGAAGATTTAGGTGCCGGAGATGATTTAGATAGTTATCAAGACGAAAACTACACATTGTCTATCAGGTGGGAGAATGATAATCATACTTTTGATATAAGAGGTAACGAAAGAAGTTACGGTAGAGTCTTAAGTTCAGCACAAGGTGCTGGTCTTATAACAACCAGTGAATACGGTGGTAGTGTTAGAAGAAATGACTTAATGGTTCATGGTTATAGAGCTGTTGACCCTAACGTTCAGTGTTCTAGCTTAACGGATAGAACTGTTCCTAATTGTTCAACCCCTGGTTATGACATTCATACATTTAATCACAAGGGATTAACAAGATACGGTCAGTTCTTAGTTCCTGGTGTTGACCCTGCTGTGACTGCAGGAACAGCAGTTAGCCCCAACTTCGCTTATGGATATGATCAAAACATATTAAATGCGACTATGATTGGCGATGGTAAAAGCGTTCCTTCACTAAGTGGAGATGATCTTATCACTTCAACTAATGGAATGAATGATGAGTATTTTGATCACCAAGGTGGTCTTATTAATTACGTTTGGGATGTTCAAGATAACTTAACCATTAAGTACATTGGTGCTTATACTGATTATCTTTACACAAGGGTAACTGACGATGATAGAACGGGAAACCCAGTGTATGACGAACAATTCCACGCTATGCAAGAAAACGAAAACTGGCAAAATGAAATTCAAGTATTTTGGGATATTGCTGATAATTGGAGTTTCGTAGGTGGTTTATTTGAGTATCATGAAGAAATTGACCAAGACTTAGATTTCTTTAACCCAAATGGTGATCCAAGATACGCAACTGCAGCTAATTATGGTGCTACTGTAGATGCTGTAGCTGGAGCTGATGCTTCTGATTACATGAAAATGTTAACTGCCGTGGCAGTTTACGGTGGAACTAACCCAACAGTACCTGCATACTCAGCAGGAACTGCTAACGCTTATTCAGCTAGAGATGTTGGTTGTGGTGTGGCAAGTTTATTAGGATTATATGGTGTTCCTGACTTTGCAGATCCTTCGTTGACGCAAGTGTGTATTATTTCTGGACCTTGGTCTGGAGAAAATGCGGTGCTTAAACATGGACCTGACCCTTCAGTTGGAACAACTTTTGTTTGGCAAACTGAAAATAAAACAGATGCTTACGCTGTTTATTTCCAAACTGAATATCAAATCAATGAAACTTGGGCTATAACGCTTGGTGGATCTTACAGTGAAGATGAAAAGGACGCTGAAGAAAACTTAGTTCAATACGGTGAGGCAGAGTTAACTTCTGCTAATCTTTTGGCTTTTAACGTAGCTACAGGCGCCTTAAACGCTGATGGTACGCCTACTGGAACGGGTGTTATAAGATTTAAAGGTATTCCTTATTCTAGATCTTTCTACAGATCTATGGAAAGGGACTTTGAAGAGTCTAACTACAGAGTCAATATTGATTACTCTCCTACAGACAATGTACTTTGGTATTTGTCTCAGACAACTGGACACAGAGCTGGTGGATTTAACTTAGGATATTTCTCAGCTTTCCCAAGCTATGATTCTGAGAGAGTAGAATCAACTGAGCTTGGCTATAAAGGATCTCATTTAGATAACACATTGCAGATTAATGCTTCTATGTATCACTACCTGTATGAGAATATTCATGGGCAATTTGCTGCTCAGAGTTTCTTAGGCGGAACAAGCACTTCTGTAATCGGTTATCCTGAGTCACAAACAGATGGATTTGAGATGGAAGTCATTTACATGCCTCGTCCAAACTGGTTAATTGGAGGTAACTACAGTTACACCGATGCAAGATATTCTAAAGAATTAGTTGATGCATTTGGTAATGTTGGAAACATTGATACTAATAACCCTAATGCCCCTGGATCACTTTATTCTATAAAAGAAAGAGAGGTGCCAGTCTTAAATAGAAGGATGGAGAGAATACCTCAGAACAAGATGTCTTTTTATTCTAATTACACTCAAGATGTATCAGGTGGAACCATTGACTATTTAGTAGGATACTCTTGGACTGACTCGATACTTTGGGATGATGCTGGTTTACCTTTAGATACTTCTCCTGCTTTTAGTAGATTAGACCTGAAAGCAACATGGAAAAATAATGAAGGTGATATGGACATAATGTTCTTTATTAACAACGTTACAGATAAGATCGGTGTTAGAAACATGTCGAGTGATGATGAAACTCAAGGTTTCTTAAGATCAGTTACTCCAACCTTACCTAGAATGGGAGGCATATCCTTTACTAAGAGGTTCGGAGGTTAATAACTTAATCTTGACTAAAAAAAACCTGCTTCAAAGCAGGTTTTTTTTATCCTTTAAGTAAATAGTTCTTTGGGAGATTTCTTAACAATTCCGTTGATGAGGTAGAAACAAAGACCTGACACAACAACAAGACCAATGAACGGGCCTAATACAAATAGTTCTGGATAAAAGTTAGCAGTAGTTTGGAACACTTCTGTTTCGATAAAATAAACACCTGAATACGACATTAAGGCACCCAGGATTCCTGAGATCAGGCCAAGTAGTGCAAATTCAATGAGAGCTGAATTTTTAATTAAAGAATTTGAAGCGCCTAAAGTTCTTAGAATAGCTGATTGATGCCTTCTAACACTAAAGCCATCCTGGAGTGCTGAAAGTGCTAGGAAGATAGCACTTAAACAAGTAAGTAGTAAAATAGAATTTAGCGCTTTAGTAACTTGATCAATAATTTCTTTGACTTGTTTAATCAATTCTTCAATCGAAAAGACAGAAATAGTTCTAAACTCTCTCATAAGCTCAGCAGCGTTTTCTTGCTTCTCTTTGGGTATATAAAAAGATGTAATAAAAGTTGAGGGGATATCCTTAAACAGTGAGGGGTGGCCAATCACAAAAAAGTTAGGGGAAAAATTATCCCAATTAATTGTTCTTATACTCTGCACAAAAGTTTTAATGTCTCTGTCTTCAACTTTAAGATAAACCAAATCTCCAACACTTAGGTTATATCTTTCTGAGATCTCATCTGATACTGAAATTCCGTTTTCATTCTCATCAGAAAACCATTCACCTTCTAAAACTTGATTCTGCTCAGGCAAGTTATATATCCAAGTAATATTGAAGTTTCTATCAATCTGGATTTCTTCGTCAACCTCAATTTTTGAAATGCTAGCATTTGCTACTGGAAAAAAGGTAGTAGCCTTTATATTGTTTTCTTTTAGAAATAACTCCATCTGGCCTTTATCTTCCTTCGTAATATTTATCGCAAAGTTATTTGGAGAATCTTCCGGAATAGAATTTTGCCAAGACCCTAATAAATTCTTACTGGCAGAAAAAGTAATCAAACTCAGTCCTATTGCAACAGTAAACGCAAAAATTTGAAAAGAGTTTCCTAATTTACGCCTTCTTAGTTCTGATAGAGCCAGATTAAAAGGACTCGAAGCTCCCAAGCCAAGGCTCTTGCTTCCAAGTAAAAGATATATGGACCCTATGCCTACAAAAGAAAAACCAATTACACCCAAGAAGATTATTAAAGATAGAGTTATTTGGTTTGTATAGAGGTATAGGAGTACAAAAAATGCAAGTAATCCAGCAGAGATAACTGATATAGATCCCTGATTTAAACCAATGTCATCTTTTAAGACTCTCATTGGCGAGATAGATAGAAGTTTCAAAATATGAGGATATATAAAACCAAATTGACAAATAAATGCTGTTAAGCAGGTAACTACTAGCGGGTATAAACCTGGTGAAGGTAGCTCTGTAGGGAAGTATGTTGACATTATGTTAATAAAATTATTTTGTAGTAACCAACCGAAGAAAAGCCCAAAGATTAAAGTCAATATGGTTGTATAAAAGAAGATTAGAAAATATAAAGCTCTTATATGGAGAGTTTTCATTCCCAAAGTCTTCAAAATTGCCACATAACTTATATGACGCCTTGTGAATCTTTGAGAGGCTATGCTGATGGTACATGCCGATAACAGAACAGCTATGAGACCGCCAAGAAGAAAAAAGTTTTCAGATCTATCAACTGCTCTACCAAGAGAACTAGAATCCTCATCCAGCATTTCAATCTCATCTCCGCTTTCTTTTATGTCTTTAAGAAAATTTCTAATATAAAGAATTTCATTTTCTGGACCAGTAAACAAATAGTTATATTCCACACGGCTTCCAGGCTGAATAATCTGAGTTGATTCAAGATCAGACATATTCATTATAGTTTTAGGTGCAAAAGAGAAATTTCCTGAAGCTCGGTCGGGTTCGTAATTGATAGTGTCAGTAAAGATAAAGCTTGTATCTCCAATATAAACCTCATCTCCATAATTTACTTTTAATAAATTCTGAAGACGTTCGTCCATCCAGACCGTTCCAGGTTTAGGGCTACTCTTTATTAAATAGACACCTTCTGAATTTTCTAATTCGAGTGAACCTATTAAGGGATAGGAATTATCTACAGCTTTAACAGAGCTTAATTGCATTTCCTTATCAGAGAATATTACTGATGCAAATAAAGCCATTTCCATGAACTGGGAATCTTTTATATCTAAATCTTTTAATAACGGCTGTAATTTATTTTTATTTGATTCAAACTTAAGATTTCCGCCTAGAAATTCCTCAGTTTGTGTACTTAAAGCCTGTTCTAGTCGATCGGTAAAAAGAGAAATCCCTGAAACAATTGTAATTGCAAGAGTTAAAGAAACTAACATAGAAGTCAGATAACCTGATCTTATTTCTCTTATGAAGAGTTTTATAGATAAACCTAAAAGCATTATTCGACTATTTTTCCTAATTTAAGGCTTATAGTTTTATCACATTTTTTCGCTAAATCATGGTCATGAGTAACAACGACTAGGGCATTGTCAGTTTCGGAATTCACTTCAAATAATAAATCTGATATTAGCTTTCCGTTCTTTGAATCTAGATTACCTGTAGGCTCATCTGCAAATAATATTTTAGATGAACAGGCAAAAGCTCTAGCGATAGCAACTCTTTGCTGTTCACCACCTGATAATTGATTTGGGTAGTGATGTTGTCTATCTTTTAAGCCGACTCTTTCCAGAAAGTATTCGGCATTGCTTTTAGGATCTGCTTCAGACTTTAATTCAGAAGGGAGCATGACGTTCTCAAGAGCAGTCAAGCTTGGAAGAAGTTCAAAAGATTGGAATACAAATCCGACTTTTTCTTTTCTAATTGAAGCTCTTTCCTCTTCATTTTGGTCATGGATCAGTATGTTGTCTAAGAAAATTGTTCCACTTGATGCACTATCTAAACCAGCCAATAATCCTAAAAGTGTTGATTTTCCAGAACCAGATGGCCCAGTTATGGCTAAAGATTGACCTTCTTCCAAGCTGAAAGAAACATCGTCTAATATTATTAATGAAGAGTCACCAGAAGTTACCTCTTTCCTGAGATTATTTACTTTTAAAATCATTTTTGTGATTAAATAGGTGTATTATATAACTATAACACCCCTTAATTACGAAAGAAAATTTATTCTCAACTTGCAATGAATAAAAATCCCGAAACTTACTTGTAGGCTATGAAATATCTCTCAATTTTAGTTATATTAATATTTCCATTATCAACCTATGCGGATTCTAAGAGAGAATCTTTATTGATATATGGTGATAGCATAAGTGCTGGATATGGCATGTCCAAAGAAAAGCAATGGTCGGTAATACTTCAAGAAAAAATAAACAAAGAAAACCTTAAGATCAAGGTTATTAACTCAAGTATTTCTGGAGAGACTACTAGCGGAGGTCTTGCAAGAATAAGCCAAACAATTGAATCAATTAAACCGGATTATTTATTACTTGAATTAGGAGGGAACGATGCTCTTAGGGGCTATCCGCCTAGGCAGATTGCTGCTAATTTAGCTGAAATGATTAAAATAGCGGACTCTGCGAACGCAAAGGTCCTTTTGATGCAAATAAGGATTCCACCAAATTATGGATCAAGATACCAGAAGGCTTTCGAATCTATTTACTCAAGTATAGCTAGTGAAACCAGTGCAACGCTTATACCTTTTATGCTTGAAGAAGTAGCCTTAAACGAAGACTTAATGCTTCCAGATGGCATTCATCCAAAGGCTTCAGCACAGCCTTTAATTGCTGATTATGTTTATCGTCAACTTAAGCCTTTATTGATCCATTAAATGCAGTTAAATTGCACAATATTTAGATAAGAGTAAGATTGTTTTAGGTGAAATTATGTTAAATAAGTTAGATATTGCTAAAGATTGGCTTCCAAGATACACAGGAATGCCGTTAGATAAGTTTGGAGAAAATATATTACTTACCAATTTTTCGGATTATGTAGAGAATTTTTCTGATCGTTTTAATGCAGATGTGTACGGAGAGAAAAGGCCCATGCAGGCATGCACAAATTCAGATGGCCTAACAATCATTAATTTTGGAATAGGATCTCCTAATGCTGCAACTATCATGGATCTATTAACAGCCTGTGATCCTAACGGAGTTTTATTTTTAGGAAAGTGTGGAGGGTTAAAGAACTCTAGTGAGATAGGCCATTTTATTTTACCTATAGCTGCAATAAGAGGAGAGGGTACTAGTGATGACTATTATCCTTCTGAGGTTCCTGCTTTGCCTTCTTTTAAATTGCATAAGTTCGTTTCAGAAAAGATAATTGAAAAAGGGTATGAATACAGAACAGGAGTTATACACACAACGAATAGAAGAGTGTGGGAGCACGATCAACCTTTCTTGGAGCACTTAAAAGACACAACCTGTATAGGGATAGACATGGAAACGGCGACTATATTTATTGTAGGTCACTATAATGAGATTTCTAGAGGTGCTTTACTGCTAGTCTCAGACGTACCAGTGGAACCGGATGGAGTTAAGACTGAAGAATCAGATAAAGAGGTTACAAAGCAATGGTCAGAACAGCATCTTGAGCTAGGCATAAACTCCATGACTGAAATTGGTAAGAGTGGGGAGCAAATACAACACTTTAGGTATTAATATAAATGGCTAGCTTGCTAAAAATATTAAATAATCCTTTAACCTTACTGGTTGTTTTTGCTGGAGTTTGGTACACGACTCGAGACTTCGTGATTTTTACTTCTGCAATTATGGCTTTCGTAACCTTGCAAGTTGTTTTAGAAAAGATACTTCATGGCAAGGTACCAACTTTTTTATTTGGATCCTGGTGTCTGCTTCTTCCTTTAGGAGCTATGACATTGATTTTTAGAGATCCGGCATTCCTACAATGGAAATTCTCTATTGTTCATTGGCTCTTTGGTTTAATTCTTATAGGCGCAAGAATAATAGGTAAAACTGACATATTAAAAACTCTACTTTCTGCTGCCGGTCCAGAAATGCACAAAATTGATAACATTTACTGGAAGAGAGTAAATTTCTATATGGCCTCTGGCTTCATAATGCTAGGCTTTATAAATCTATATATTATGAGAATTTATGATTTCGATTTTTGGGTTAATTTTAAGCTCTATGGAGTTTTGATTTATAATCTTGTCTTAACATCTTCAGCTCTTTTTTATCTTTTCTCTAAAGCAGATAAGGTTTCAAATAAAGAAGAAATTCAAGCATAAAATAAGCCTTTTCCGTCCATTTAACTCGTCCTTAAAAAGATTTGCGTAAATGCAACAAATTGGGCATAGTAGCTACAGAAAAGTAACTTTTTATAACAAAATGACCGCTTGGAACTATAGACCGAGGGGTTTCTGGGGTAAAACATGAAAATTAAATCAATTTTATTTATTATTTTTGGTTCTTCGTTACTACTTTCTGGCAACTTATTTTCAGCTGATGAAGAGGAAGAAAATGCTAGAGATAGAGGCGGTATTGAAGAAATAACTGTAACTGCGGAGAAAAGAACATCCACCGTTTCTGACACTTCAATGTCAATTACGGCTTTTGATTCTTCTTTGCTAGAAGATTTAGGTATGCAAGGTGCAGATGATCTTATGGATCAATTGCCTGCTACTACAAGAGACGCTTATGACGTAAGAATTAGAGGAGTTGGAAGAAACTTTAGGGCTCTTGGTGGGGACCCGGGCGTAGCGACTTATTACAACGGTGTTTATTCACCAGACTTTGGTATTGCTGCTTCTGAAAGCTATCTTTACGACGTTGAACGTATTGAGGTTTTAAGAGGACCTCAAGGAACTCTATACGGACGTAACTCAATAGGTGGTGCAATTAACTATTTAACCAAGAAACCTAGCTTTACTGGAGAAGGTGAAGTTAGAACAGTGCTTGGTGATTACGGCATGGAGCAATATTTCCTACTAAGTTCAGCTCCAATAACAGAAAACCTAGCTTATAGATTCAATGCTTCTTCGGTTGAAAGAGATGGAGTACAGAAAAACCCTGGAACTGGACCAGACGCTAACTCATGGGATGATGAAAACATCGTGATGACTTTGCTTTGGAATATTAACGATGACATGAACTTTCAAATCAGAGCCAATGACAGAATAGCTGATCGTATTATTAATAGCAGAGTTCTTCTTAATGAAGGATACGGAGCTAACAGAGGTACAAGAGATACTGCGAACGCTGTATACGGTTTAAGAAAGGTTACATCGACTACTCCAGGCGCCATCAAATTTGTTAATACAATTACAGGTGTTACTGCTTACGGTGCTCCTAGAAGAGCAGGTGTGGACCAAGTTGGTTTCCCTTGGAGATTAAATCCTATGTATGGAAGAAGCGATGCTCCTAATATCGTAGGAACTTTTCAAGTAGATAATAACCACGATACAAATTGTGAAGATTTCCCTTATGGACCTCCTGCTTGCGACTCTCAGCACGTAAAATTTGATCAAAGAGGTATTCAAGGAAAATACGAATGGGATATCAATGAAGACACTACCTTAACCTATCTTTATGGAATGGTAGACTTTGAATACATGTTCAACTATGACATAGATGACACAAATAACTCTCAATTCTCTGACTACAGATCAACAGTTTTAGAAGATGTTCACATGATAACTCATGAAATTAATATCAACTGGATGTTGGGTGAAAACGTAGAAGTGACTTCAGGTGTATTCTTCATGGATGAGAATAGGCAGCAAAATTATTCATTAAGTAATAACTCTCCTTATATTTTAAATGCAGCTAATTACGGATTATTGGATACTCCTTTATCGACTGTAACTGCTTTAACTGGCATTCCACTAGGCTTTGCACCAAGTGTCATGGCTATATTAGGATGGCCAAATGATGCCTTAACACCCCATGTTAGAAATGGTGACGCTCCTTTAGGTTCAACTATTTCTGGAAGGTGGTCAGGAGATAATAGCGGAGCGGTTTACCGTCATAAGAATGAAGTACAGACAGATGCCGTTGCATATTTCACACAAGGAACATGGCAAATCAATGATGAGTTTGCATTAGTTTTAGGAGCTAGATACGCGGAAGATGAGAAGGAAGCATTGGAAGTAAGAGGAGGTTACGCTGAGCTATACGCTAGTGCCGTAGCTGGATTCTTACCGGTTGTAAACCTGTTAGCAGGACAACCTTACATTCCACTTGGTCCTGACGCTACTGCTGTGGCTCACACTAACGTTGCAATGGGAAATGCAGTGTTTAAGTTTGATCCTGCCTTGGTAGCTTTATACTCTCAATACGCAGCCTTAGGCTTGGTACCGGCTGGTGCGGTTTATCCATTGTCTTTGGATACAACTGATGTTTTAACACCTACTTGTGCTATTACAGCAGAAACTTGTGCAACTCCTTTAAGAGTAGGGCAAGGTATTCCTTATAGCTATACAAGTAAAATAGGTAATTCTGATACATGGAGTGATACCAACTTTAGAATAAATCTGGACTATTCTCCTAATGATTACCAACTTTACTACTGGTCAGTAACCACAGGTTACAGGTCAGGTGGTTACGCTTTAGGTGTCTCAGGACAGCGTGATGACGCTAGGGATGCAAATGGAATACCAAATGGAACCGGTCAAGTGCTAGTCTCTTATGACAAAGAAGAAGTAAGCGCTGTAGAATTTGGCTATAAAGGTTTACATCTTGACGATACTCTTCAAGTATTCGCTTCGATTTATCATTACGACTACGACGGTTATCAAGATGAATTAGAGCAATTTGATCCAATCAGAGGATCGGGAGCTAATTTCGTTTCAAATGCTAATGGAATAACTAACCAAGGTTTTGAAATTGAAATGAACTACGCCGCGTCTGATAGGTTGACTATAGCAGGTAACTTCAGTTTTACTGAAACTGAATACGGTGAAGATTACTTAGTCTTTATGACTGATGATCCTGTTAATCCAGTACCTGTTTTTGGAAGCTGTGAACAAGGATACGTGGGTTGTAGTGTTATTACAGAAGCACAAGCACAAGACTACACTGTAAACTTGAAGGGCGGACCTCTAAAAGGTATCCCTGAGCTTAAATATACTGTTAGAGCTACTTACGAAGTGGATTCTAGATGGGGTCCAATTTGGTTGTTAGCCAGTTACTCATACACAGGTGAATTCTCTGCTTCAGGAATTCAACGTGAACTTGATGAGATCGATGCTAGAGACACAACTAACGTAAGTGCTTCTTGGTGGAGTGAAGACGGTAAGGTTAGTGTTAGAGCCTACGTCAATAACGTAATGGATAATGATCAATATTATTCATTAGGTACAGGCGATCATGAAAATAACTTTGCTCAAACGGCAGGTGCTCTTTCACCAAGAACTATGGGTATAGATCTTAGATATAAGTTCTAATCCAATTAGCTCAATAAGAACGGGTCCTCTTGGACCCGTTTTTTTTGTGGCTTTCTTAAATAACTTCAGTAGAATCCGCATCCTTCATTGATTATGAAAAGAACTAAAATAATTTGCACTATCGGACCTGCTACTGAAAGTTTTTCTAGCCTGAAGAAACTTTATAAAGCAGGCATGAATGTTGCTAGATTAAATATGTCGCATTCTGACCATAAGTCAGCTAAGAAAATTATTGAAAGAATTAGAAATCTTAATAAAGAAGTAAAGACACCAGTTGGCATACTGCTAGATACTCAAGGACCTGAAATTAGGACTGGTGATTCAACTTCTATAGTAGATTTAACTCCAGGACAGTTAGTTTCCTTTACCGTGAGAGATGCAGTTGACGTAGAGACTACATCTATTCGAGTGAATTATGATGAGCTTATAGACAGTGTAAAGGTTGGAACACTTATCTCATTAGATAATGGTCTGCTAAATTTTAAAGTTTTAAAGAAACATAAAAATGAACTTGAATGCAAGGTAATAGATGGAGGGAAGTTAGGTAGCAAAAGACATGTGAATCTTCCTGGAATAAGGATAAATCTTCCTTCAATCACGGAAAAAGATAAGGATGATATAGCTTTCGGTCTAAAAGAGGATGTGGACTTTATTGCTTTGTCGTTTGTAAGGTCAGCAAGTGATATTAAAGATTTAAGACTGCTATTAAAAAAGCAAATTAAGAAAGTAAAAATAATTTCTAAAATAGAAGATAGTGAAGGTTTAGCTAATATTGATGAAATCACTAAAGCTTCTGATGGAGTTATGGTTGCAAGAGGAGATCTGGGAATAGAAACAGATTTATTCAATTTACCAAATATACAAAGGAAGATAATGTCTAAATGTGCCAAGTATGGTGTTAGATCTATCGTAGCAACCCATCTTTTGGAGTCGATGATTGAAAATCCAACGCCAACTAGAGCTGAGGTAACTGATATTGCTAATGCAATATATGAAGGTGCTGACGCTGTTATGCTCTCTGGAGAAACAACCATAGGTAAATATCCAGTGGAGTGTGTGGATTTTATTTCTAAGATAGCCAATCAAACTGAAAAATATCGAACTTTAGGTTATGAATCTAAGTTAATTGTAGATACGGATTGGCAGCATTTAGGTATTGCAGCTAAATCAATGGCAGAATCAATTCAAGCTGATGGGATTATTGCCATAACTAGATCTGGACAAACAGCGGAAATAGTTTCAAATGCTAAACCTTTTATGATTCCAGTTTACGCATTTAGTAGTAATAAAAAAACTTTAAAGCAGCTTTCTTTAGCAGGTTCCGTAAACTCTTTTTATTCGAAAATGCATTCAGACCATGAAAAAAATGTTAACTCTGCATTAAAGATCATAAAAAAAGAACTCAACCCTAATAAAAACCTAAAATTTATTGTTATTTCAGGTATTTTGTCTGAGAAATCTGCAGACTCTATCGAGATCAGAAATCTGATAATCAAATAACAAAGCCTAATAATTTAAACATTATGGTAAAGTTTTGTTATGAAGCCATTCTCAATAGCTGCATTACAGCTAGATTTAGACTATTCAGACAACTTTAATCTAGTTGTAGAAAAGACTTACCAAGTTGCTAAAAGGTACTCATGGGTTCAGATGATTGTTATGAGCGAACTAGCTGTTGGTGGTTCAAGTCGTTCATTGGAGTATTCTTTAGAAAAACAACTACCTAAATTCCAGGACATCGCAAAAGAATTAGGTGTTTGGTATATCCCTGGTTCATTTTATGATCATACTAAAGATGAAGTGAAAAACATTGCTCCCGTGATCTCTCCTAAAGGTGATCTAGTAGCTACTTGCACTAAAACTTATCCTTTCTTGCCTTATGAAACAGGAATAACGTCAGGGGTAGAACCATGTGTTTTTGAGATACCGGAAGTTGGTATCTTTGGTATGCATATATGTTATGACCTATGGTTTCCGGAAACCAGTAGATCGCTTGCCATGAACGGTGCGCAGGTAATATTACATCCAAGCCTTACGGATACTTGTGACCGAGATGAAGAAAAAATAATGGCCAGAGCAACGGCTATACAGCAACAATGTTATTACATTGATGTTAATGCAGGTGGAAAACAAGGTAGAGGACTTTCTATTGCTTTAGGACCTGAAGGGGAAGTATTGAATGAATCTAGTGAAGCTGAAGATATTGTTTTGATTGAAATTGATACGAATAAAGTGGATAGAGTGAGAAAAAGAGGCATTAAGGGCTTGGGTCAGCCTTTGAAAAGCTTTAGAGACAACCCTGAACCTTTTACTAAAAAAACCACAAATAACGAATATCTTAAAGATTTAGGTGTTTTAGAAATTCCAAAAAAGGAATAAACTTTATTTAATGAAAGCCTTAAGTATATTTATAGCTACATTCATATTTTGTTTTTCTTCTTATGGTGTTTCTGAAGAATTACCTAGAGGGCCAAATGGTAAGCCTGATTTAAATGGAGTTTGGCAAGTTTTAAATAGAGCAAACTATGATTTAGAAGCTCATCCTGCAAGAGCAGCAATGCAGTTAGTAGAAGGTCCTGTAGTGCCTGTTCCTCATCCTGATATTTTAGCTTTAGGTGCTGTGGGTTCTGTGCCAGCAGGACTGAGTGCCGTTGTTGGCGGTAAAATACCTTACACAAAGAAAGCCTTAAAACAAAGAGATGAAAATAAAAATAATTGGTTAGAAAGAGACCCTGAAATTAAGTGTTATTTACCCGGAGTACCAAGAGCTACTTACATGCCATATCCTTTCCAAATATTTCATAGTGAATCTAGCTTCTTTATAGCTTATGAGTACGCAGGTGCTACTCGAAATATTTACTTAAAAGATCCTGGAGAACCTCCAGTTGATTCTTGGATGGGTCAATCTTGGGGGCAATGGGAAGAAGATTCTTTTGTAGTAGAAACAAAAGGCTTTAATGGTCAGACTTGGCTGGATAGATCAGGAAACTTTCACAGTGATCAAT
This sequence comes from uncultured Gammaproteobacteria bacterium, assembly GCA_913042085.1. Taxonomy (GTDB): domain Bacteria; phylum Pseudomonadota; class Gammaproteobacteria; order Magnimaribacterales; family Magnimaribacteraceae. The sequence goes on from CAJWKH010000003.1 coordinate 34,715, forward strand.
TAAAGGTTACTGAAAAGTACACTTTAATGAATGAACACACAATGCAATATGAAGCAACGATTGAAGATTCTGAGATCTTTACTCGACCTTGGACTATACAAATGATGCTTTATAAGAAGGTAGGAAGGGATGCAGAATTACAGCAGTTTAAATGTGTGGAGTTTGTTGAGGAGCTTATTTATGGTGAATGGAGGGCAAAGTAATAGTCTGATGAAAGTTCTTTTAATATTTATTATTAGTTTGCCATTAGTCTTATTGGGAGAAGAATACGAGGTGCCTAAGACTTGGTTTGGAGATCCTGATTTACAAGGAACTTGGACAAATGCAAGCTTAACTACTCTAGAAAGACCTGATGAGTATAAATCCCTAATCGTTAACGAAAGGGACGCGTTGATTGCAAAGAGAATGACGAAACAATTTGTTGATGCCCAGGATAATTATTTAGAACCAGGAGAGACACCAAAAGCTGGTGCAGACGTCGGAGGGTATAACACTGCGTGGATGGATTTTGGAACTGAATTATTTAAAATTGATGGAGATTATAGAAGTTCTATTATTACATATCCTGAAGATGGTAAATTGCCTAGACGATGGATAGGTTGGGGAAAAGAAGCTATAGCTATAGCAAGAATGTTTAGGCAAGCAGATCATCCTGAATTAAGATCTTTAGGGGAAAGGTGCATTGTTGGGTTTGGTTCTAGTGGAGGACCGCCTATGTTAAACGTTCTTTACAATAATAATTACCAAATAGTCCAATCTCCCGGTTATGTCATGATTATGGTTGAAATGAACCATGACGCTAGAATTATTAGACTTAATTCTGAGTTTAATCCAGACAACATGAGAAGGTGGTTGGGAGACTCTATAGGTTCTTGGGAAGGTAATACTTTAGTGGTTAAAACAAAAAATCATCACCCACAGCAAAAATTTAGAGCAGCGATAAGGCATCAGATATTAATATCAGAAGGAGCGGAAATTACTGAAAGATTTACTAGGGTAGGGAAGAATGAAATTCTTTATCAATTTGAAGTTAATGACAATGAAGCTTACAAAGATGTATGGAAAGGCGAGATGCCTTTAAGAGCATCCCAAGAAAAAATTTATGAATACGCATGTCATGAAGGAAATTATGCCATGGCTAATATTTTGGCAGGCGCAAGAGCTGAAGAGGAGCAATAATTATGAGGAATATATTTAGTTACGTTGTTTTTTTAATTCTCTTCTCATTTAGTTATACAATTTATGGCCATCATGCTTTTACAGCAGAATTTGATGCTAATGCACCTATTAACATCACAGGAAAGGTGGTAAAAGTTGAATGGATTAACCCTCACGCATGGGTGCATGTTGAAGTTCTAAAAGAATCAAAAGCAACCATATGGATGGTAGAAGGAGGCACTCCAAATACTCTGATTAGAAATGGACTTACTAAAAATTCTATCAAACCAGGAACTGTGATTAACGTTAGAGGCTATCAAAGCAAAGGGAAACTTTGTCGTCCTAGGTGCATAGCTAATGGAAGAGATATAACTTTTCCTGATGGCAGTAAAGTGTTTATGGGTTCTTCAGGAACTGGAGCACCCAGAGACGGTTCGGATCCAAAAGAAAGGTGAAGAATTTAGTTTTATTATTTTTCACATTAACTTTTTCTCCTTTTAATGTAGCAAGCGAAGATGAGCATGGCGATATGCATGATTTTATGGCTCATCTCTTAACCCCTGCCTCCGAGGCCATTTGGGAGTCTTCCGGTTACGTTATAACGGAAGAGGGTGAGTTTAGTCTAGAACCAACTAACGAAGAAGAATGGGAAAGAGTTTTATATGGTGCAAAGGTTATAACAGAGAGCGCCTCTTTGCTTAGCATCCCTTCAAGATCTAAAAATAGAAATGAATGGATAGTTTTTGCGGGCCTTCTTGAAGGAGTAGGGCAGAAAGCTTTTGAGGCGGCGGAAAAAAAAGACGCTAATGCTTTATTTGAGATAGGGGCTGAACTTTATCAAGTATGCGTGGCTTGCCATCAAGTTTATATGAATGAATAAGAAATATGCTTGATTTAGCCGTTTGGTTGTCTGAAACAGAATGGAGTATAGCGTTACATGAGTCCTTGTACCTTTACCCTTGGATAGAATCAACTCACGTTTTATCTATTTGTTTGTTCTTCGGAACGTTATTGTTTGTTGATTTAAGGTTAACTGGCAAAGTATTCAAAAATCTTTCTATATCTGAAATGAATAGAAAAGTTTTACCGTTAACTATATTTGGATTTTTAGTTATGTCCGTAACAGGACTATTATTATTTTATGCCATTCCAGTTAGGAATTACCAAAATATATTTTTCAGAATAAAAATGCTCCTAATAGTTATTGCGGGAATAAATGCTTTTTTCTTTCATAGAAGAATGTCTAAAGAAGCAAAGATTTGGGATAAAGATTCTTCTATACCTAAATCCATGAAGAATAGCGCTATAACATCTTTAGTTTTATGGTCTTCGGTGATAATTAGCGGAAGAATGATTGCATATAATTGGTTTGATTGCGACAGACAGCCCCAGCCTAGATGGATTAATGAATTAACTAGCTGTGAAGTTGATTACAGTCTTTTTGAGGGAATAGATGGTTTCTAAAGAGTTAATAGATATTTTCTATGTATTAGAAGATACCTTCATAGGGGAGTATGTAAGGAGCTCTTTATGGCTTTTTCCAGTTATAGAAAGTTTCCATTTAATTGGCTTAGGTATATTAGGTGGATCTGTTGTCATAATGGACTTTAAGTTAATGAAATTAATTTTTAGAGGCACTAATAAAATTTACGTATTAGAACAAACCAAAAATTTTTTTATTTTAGGCCTCTCACTCTTAATCCTAACTGGTGTACCACTTTTTCTCTCTGAAGCAGTTAAATGTTATTACAGTCGTGCATTTTGGATAAAGATGATTGGTCTTGTAATTGGGGTGCTTTTTGTTTACTTTGCACGTAACCCTTTAATTGTTAAAAAAGAAGGAACAATTTTGATTCTTATAGGCTTTGTATCATTCTCTATCTGGACGGTGGTAGCAGCTTCAGGAAGATGGATTGGTTTCTCTTAATAACTGAATATTTTGAGTGCACAAAAGCTAACTCTTAAAACTCGTATTGGCTACGGAATAGGCGATATATCTATTTGTCTATACTGGAGTGGAGTTGGTTTATACCTTCTTTATTTCTATACAGATGTAGTAGGCATTTCTCCTGCACTTGCAGGAGTTATATACGGGATTGGAATGATGTGGGATGCTCTTACAGATCCATTTATGGGGTATTTAGCTGAAAGGACAAGAACAAAGTGGGGTGTCTATAGGCCTTATATTCTTTTTGGTAATCTGCCTTTAGCCATTTCCTTTTTTCTTTTATTTTGGGTACCACCATATGAAGGGACGGCTCTTTTCGTAATACTTTTATTAATAAATTTATTACACCGAACTTGCTTTACCATTGTTAGCGTTCCTTTTTCTTCATTAACTCCCAGGATAACTGCAGATAGCGAAGAAAGGACAAATCTTACTGGATTTAGAATGCTTGGAGCCCAAACGGGTACAAACTTAATGGCTCTATGTGCTTTTCCAATTATTTTTATGTTTGGTGAAGGGGATGAAGCTAAAGGATTTATTTACTTGGCTTTAATTGCTGGAGTTGTTGCCATGATGATTCATGCTGTAACTCTTTATACTGTTAGAGAGCCTAGTACTAGCCAAGGAATTGATCGAGTTAGTGGAAGTTTAATAGAGACCGCTAAATCTATTGGAAAGAATAAGCCTTTTTGGCTGGTTTTTTCTGCTACGCTCATAGTCGGTGTTACTACTATTTTCTTTGGGAACAACCTAGTTTACTTTACAAAATACGCTTTAGATCTACATCAATATCAAGGGACTATTTTATTTACAAGCGGGATCATTTCTTTTGCTTCTATACCTGTTTGGTGGTGGATATCTAATAGAATTGGTAAGAGAAAGACCTGGTTAGTCTCATCTACCATCACTTTCTTTTGTTTATTGTTATTCTTTATCTATCCAATTCAAACCCTTCTAGAACTTTTAATTTTAGTTGCTTTGATAGGGGCAGGTTCAGGAGCAGGTGGCATTTTATTTTGGTCTATGTTGCCTGATACCATTGAGTACGGTGAAGTTAAAACAGGTATCAGAAGTGAATCATCTTTGTATGGCTTTATGACATTTGCTCAGAAGGGTTCAATAGCGATAGCTATAGGCATATTAGGGTTTACTCTGAATTTCATTGGATTTGAACCAAATGAAGCACAAAGTGAACAAACGATAAGTTCTATGAAATCGATCATGAGTTTAATTCCTGCTTTGGGAGTAGCAATAAGCTTCGTAATAATTTATTTTTACCCTATTGATTCTGAGAAACATAAAGAACTTTTAGAGCAATTAAAAAACAAATAGGAAAAACAATGACTAAGTGGGGAATTGCAGGAACAGGAATGATTGCTAAGTCGTTTGCGGAAGCATTAAAGGAAACAGATTCTGTTTTGCATGCTGTAGCCAGCACCTCAGGGAGGTCAGAAAAATTTGCTAATAATTATGAATGTTTAGCGTATGAAGGTTATGAACAGTTAATTAATGATCCTGATGTTCAAGCAATATATATAGCTACACCTCACCCTTCACATTTTGATATCGCTTTAAGCGCTTTAAAAAGTAATAAAGCGGTCTTGTGTGAGAAGCCCATGACTATGAATGCAACGCAAGCCATGATTCTCATCGATGCATCTAGAAAGAACAATACCCCGTTAATGGAAGCGTTCATGTATAAGTCTCACCCCCAAACAATAAAAATCTGTGAAATATTAAAAGAATCTTTTAAACCACCATTAACAATTGATGCAGAGTTTTGTTTTCAAGTAGAAGTACCTGAGTCACATAGACTAGTTAATAGAGAACTAGGCGGTGGGTCCATTCTAGACATCGGATGCTATCCAATGTCTATTTCAAGGTTAGCAGTTGGTAAAGTAAATGGAAAAGATTTCCTTAATCCAAATGGAATAGAGTGCGAATCAGAATTAAATTCGCAGGGCGTAGATTTAAATGCTCAAGCAAATCTAACTTTTGAAGACGGATCAACTGCTCATATTAAATCAGCAACCAACTTGGCTTCAGAAAGCACGGTAACAATAAAAGATGCTTCTAATACACTTATCATAAATCAACCTTGGCATTGCGGAGAATATACGGAAAGGGCATCCTCATTAGAGCTGCAATTAGGATCTCATGAATTTGAGACTATAGGGATATCTACAGAGAAGGGTATTTACGCAATTGAAATAGAGCATTTTGAAGAGTTAATAGAAGCTGGGGATATAGAATCAAAGATCGTTCCTCATAATGACTCTCACGGGAATATGATAGCGCTTGATCGCTGGAGAAAAGGCTCTGGGGTTTATTATGAGAGTGACAAAGGAGAAAATGTTACAGGCTCTTTATTTTCATTTGATATAAAAGAGAATAGAAAAGAAATAAAGAGAGCTAATTTACCCGGAATAGAAAAAGATCTTTCTCGATTAGTTTTTGGATGCGATAACCAGTCAGATAGCAATCATGCTTTCGCCATGTTCGACCACTTTTATCTCAGTGGAGGCAATGTATTTGATACTGCCTATATATATAACAATGGAAAAAGTGATGGTTATTTAGGTAGATGGATAAATGCCAGAGGTTTAAGAGATGAAGTTGTTATCTTAGGTAAGGGTGCGCATACTCCAGATTGCTATCCCAATAAAATTAGACCACAACTAGAAGAAACTTTAGAAAGAATGGGTACTGACTACCTTGATATTTACTGCTTGCACAGAGATAACTTAGAAGTTCCAGTTAGTGAATTTATAGACGCTCTTAGTGAGCTAAAAGATGAAGGTCTAATTAATGTATTTGGAGGGTCGAATTGGTCTTTACCTAGATTTAAAGAAGCTATTGATTACGCAAATGAGAATAATAAGACACCTTTTTCAATGCTCAGCAACAATTTTAGTTTAGCTAGAATGTTAGAGCCAGTTTGGCCTGGTTGTTTTAGTTGTTCTGAAGAAGATTACAAGTCGTATCTAGAAGAACATCAGATAGCTATTTTCCCTTGGTCCAGTCAAGCGAGAGGTTTCTTTCTTGAGTCTCAAGAGTTTCAAGGATTACAACACGTTGCCGATCCTAACAAAGATGAACAAGATAGGGTTTGGACAAATGAAGAAAATCTAGAAAGACGAAGAAGATGTTTTCAAATGGCTCAAGAGAAAGGACTTGAACCAATACAAATATCTTTAGCTTTTGTTCTGAATCAGCCTTTTCCAACGTTCCCTTTAATAGGTGCCAGGAATCTATTTGAAACTGAAAGCTCTTTAGAGGCCTTAAATTTAGACCTTTCTTCAGAAGAGGTTAATTGGTTAGATTTAAGCGAGAATTAAATTTAAAAACAGGTATTTAATCTTTGATTAAATCTTGTTAATCTTCATACAGGTGTCCCGCATTCAATTTAACACAAGGGGGATTGAATGTTCGGTTTCTTTGTTACCCTTTACAGGAGGTGGTCAAAATTAGTATTTATTTTAATTCAGGAACAACAGGAGTAGCCTTCTGACACGGGTTAACCCGGTTCCGGCTGGCAGTCTTAGAACAGTCAGTTGAAAAGTAGTTGAGATACGCTTTTCGGAAATCCCCGCCTTAGTGTGGGGATTTTTTTATTGTCTTGCCCCTTCACTATCAAAAATTCTTAAGTAGGTGAGTTGTTCATGATCAGAGTTATTCTTTACTTTGATGTAGTCACCTTCTTCAGCTAAGACAATATCTCCTGAAACAATTGAAAGTTCTGCTTTATGCTCAATACCAAAACTTGGATTAGTGCCATGACCAGCTTCGTGGTTGGCGTATTCAATCACTTCCATTTGCCCTATCCCAGATAGAAAAACATAAACTACTTCTGACTCAATTAGCCTATGTCCTCCAGTAGAGCCTCCAGGTTTAATTACTGTCTTACCAGCAACTAATTTTCTTAATAAGTCATTGGTCCATGCCGAATAACCATTGCTTTCTTTTGAAAGGTTTTCACCAACTGAGAAGTTTTCGTATTTTTTAGCCATAATTCTTCATAAAAAAAAGAAGCATTCTATCATCACTTCATCTTTGCTGTTTACTAACATGCAATATAAGATGAAAATATATTGAAATAGGGGGATTTGTGAGAAAAAGAAAATTCTGGGGATGGGGTTATGCTGATGAATTACTTTCTGCAGAGGAAGAAAAGAATATTGATTCTAGAATAGCCAAAACCTTCCAGTTAGATGACATAGAAACTTTGCCTATACCTAAAGTCGAAGATATAGACTTACCTAAGCCTCGCCTAGTTGCTCCATCAACACTTGTAAAAGTTATATCTGAAGATAAAGAAGAAAGGCTTAATCACACTTACGGAAAATCTTTTCCTGACGCCGCTAGATCTTTATTAAGAGATTTCTCTTCACCTCCTGATTTGGTCGCTTTTCCTAATACAGAGGATGAGCTTATCAATGTTATGGACTGGTGTGACGAAAGCAATATTGCAGTCATTCCTTATGGTGGTGGTTCAAGCGTCTGTGGAGGCGTAGAAACCCAAGTGGGCGATTCTTATTCAGGAGTTGTTTCTCTTGATTTAAGAAACTTAAATAAAATTATAGAAATAGATAGGGAAAGCAGAAGTGCAAGAATACAAGCAGGTATCTTAGGGCCTGACTTAGAGTCTAATTTAAAGAAAGAAAATCTTACGATGAGGCATTATCCCCAAAGTTTTGAATTTTCTACTTTGGGTGGGTGGATAGCTACACGTTCGGGAGGACATTATGCAACCCTATACACACATATAGACGACTTCGTTGAATCAACAAGAATGGTAACTCCATCGGGAGTTTTAGAAAGTCGAAGATTACCAGGATCTGGTGCTGGACCAAGCCCAGATAGATTAACTATAGGTTCTGAGGGAATATTAGGAGTAATCACTGAAGCTTCGATGAGACTGCAAGATCGACCTACCTTTAGGGCTTCAACGAGTGTTGAATTTGCTGATTATAAGGATGCCTTGAATGCTTTAAGACAGATAAGCCAATCAGGTTTATTTCCTGCTAATTGCAGACTGCTGGATAGTAGCGAAGCCGTGATGAATGGTGCAGGTGATGGATCAAAGCACATCCTTATACTTGCATTTGAATCTGCTGATCACGATAAAACGGCTGCATTGAAAAGAGCATTAGAAATTTGCTCTGACAATAATGGATTATATGAAGAACCAGATAGTAATAAGAAAGATGCACATAGAACTGGATCTTCAGGAAACTGGAGAAGTAGTTTTATTAAAGCTCCTTACTTCAGGGAAAGCTTTACTAGGAGAGGAATAATTCAAGATACTTTTGAGACTTCGATTACCTGGGAAAGAGCGCATTCGTTTATAACAGAAATAAAAAGTGATATTTCTAAAACGATAGAACAGATTTCAGGAAAGCCCTCTTTAGTAACTTGTAGGATAACTCATAGCTACCCTGATGGATTGGCTCCTTACTTTACATTTGGTGCCTTTGCTAAACCTTCCACAATGATTGATATTTGGAGAGAGATAAAACTAGCCACTAATGAAATATGTATTTCTAAAGGTGGTACTGTAACGCATCATCATGCAGTAG
>CAJWKH010000004.1 GCA_913042085.1 uncultured Gammaproteobacteria bacterium
GCTATTGTAGAAATTGGCGGGACTGTAGGAGATATAGAGTCTCAACCTTTCTTAGAGGCGATTAGGCAGATGAAATTGGAGCTAGGATCCAACCAGACTTTATTTATACATTTAACTTTAGTTCCCTTTCTAAAATCAGCTGGTGAAACGAAGACGAAACCCACGCAAAGATCTGTAAAAGAAATGTTATCTCATGGACTGCAACCAGACATATTGATTTGTAGATCCGATGGAGTTTTGGCAGATGAAGAGAGAGGAAAGATAGCTTTATTTACTAACGTAGAAGAGAGTTCTGTTATATCGATGCCCGATGTTAATTCTATTTACAAAATACCAGTTGAATTAAATAACCAAAAGGTAGATGAAATAGTAGTAAATAAACTTAACTTGAAATGTCGTAAAGCTTCTCTAATAGATTGGAAACGGGTTATTGATGAAGATTTAAATCCAAAAGATTCAGTCACCGTATCCATGGTAGGAAAATACACAGAATTAGCAGACGCTTATAAATCTTTAAATGAAGCTCTAAGACATGGGGGATTAAAGAATAGTTTAAAAGTTGAAATCAGATATGTGGATTCTGAATTGATTAATGCGAGAAATGCTAAATCTTTATTAAAAGGATCGCATGCTATTCTTGTTCCTGGAGGTTTTGGGGAAAGAGGCATAGAGGGGATGATAGCTGCAGTTAAGTTTGCAAGAATTAATAAGATACCATACTTGGGAATATGTTTAGGTTTGCAAATAGCAGTTATTGAGTACGCGAGAAACGTAGTGGGTTTAAAAGGAGCTAATAGTACGGAATTTGATAAAGAAACTAAACACCCGGTTATCGGTCTAATTAGTGAATGGATGGATTCTGAAGGATCAATTGAAAAAAGAGATGAAAATTCAGATTTAGGAGGCACGATGAGGCTTGGTGCGCAGGAGTGTCTGTTAGACAAAAACTCTTTGTCTCGATCGCTTTACAAAAAAGCTAAGATTCTAGAAAGACACAGGCATAGATATGAAGTCAACAATAACTACCTTGATATGTTAATCTCATCTGGAATGAAAGTAGCTGGAAGATCTAAAGACAGATCTTTAGTAGAAGTAGTTGAGTTGAATAGACATCCTTGGTTTGTGGGATGTCAATTTCATCCGGAATTTACATCTAATCCAAGAACGGGCCATCCTCTTTTTTCGGGTTTTATAAAAGCTGCTAAGAAATACAAAAGGTTAAAAAAATAATTGATGACTGAAGTAAATATAAATAATTTAAGAATAAGTAATTCAAGACCTTTTACTTTAATTGCTGGGTTAAATGTATTGGAGTCAGATAAAGTAATTGAACAAGTTATAACTCATTGCATTGAGGTAACCAAGAAATTAAAGATTCCTTATATTTTTAAAGCTTCGTATGACAAAGCCAATCGTTCTTCTGTTGATTCTTATAGAGGCCCTGGTATCGATGAAGGTCTTAGCATTCTCTCTAACTTAAAAAAAGAATTTAAGGTACCAATAATTTCAGATGTGCATACAGTTGAAGAGGTTTCCAAGGCTTCAGAAGTGCTCGATATAATTCAAATACCTGCATTTTTAAGCAGGCAGACGGACTTAATTAAAGAAGCTGCTTCTACCAAAATCCCTATCAATATAAAAAAAGGGCAGTTCATGGCCCCTGAGGATACTAAAAATATAATTAATAAATGTGAACATTTTGGAAATAAGCAAATCATGATTTGTGAAAGAGGAAGTTCTTTTGGATATAACAATTTAGTGGTTGATATGCTAGGAATGGTTCAATTAAAGGAATCTAATTACCCTGTTATTTTTGATGTTACGCATTCTTTACAAAGACCAGGAGGTTTGGGAGATAGGACTGATGGAAGGGGCTCAAAGGTATTAGACCTAGCTAGGTCTGGAATGGCTCTTGGTTTGGCAGGTCTTTTTTTAGAAACTCACCCTGATCCTGATAAAGCTTTATGCGATGGTCCTTGTGCACTAAGAATAGATCTACTTGAAAACTTTTTAGTGCAGATAAAAGATATAGATGATTTAGTAAAATCATTTAATTAAAAATTAATTAATTGAATAATGAAGATTAAAGATATTAAAGCTTACGAATTATTAGATTCAAGAGGCAATCCCACTGTAGGGGTTGAGGTTATTTTATCTGATGAAAATGTAGGACTGGCCTTAGTTCCTTCAGGAGCTTCGACTGGAAAGTACGAAGCAATTGAAAAAAGAGACAGTGAGAAAGATAGATATCTTGGCAAGGGTGTCTTAGACGCCGTAAATAGCATTCACAATGATATTTTACCGTTATTAAGAGATAAGGATGCGTCCGATCTATTCGGTAATGATTTATTAATGATTGAAGCAGATGGTACTGATTCAAAAGAAAATTTTGGAGCTAATGCAATACTAGCTGTCTCTTTGGCTTGCGCAAAAGCAGCTGCTAGCTCCATAAAAATTAACTTACATAATTATATAAATAATAAGGCTTCTGAATTTTACGACAGGAAAATTGAACAGAAACTACCTATTCCTATGTTGAATATCTTAAATGGCGGCGCACACGCTGATAACCCGATAGATTTTCAAGAATTTATGATTCGCCCTTATAAATTTAATTCTTTTTCCGATTCCTTAAGATGCGGAGTTGAAATATTTCACTCATTAAAACGAACTTTAGAAGACAAGAATTTGAATACATCTGTAGGAGATGAAGGCGGCTTCGCCCCAAATCTGGACACACCAGAATCAGCACTTGATTTAATTATGGAATCGATCGAAAAAGCAGGATACAAACCTGGAGAAGAAGTTAATTTATGTCTGGATGTAGCGGCAACGGAGTTTTATTCTGATTCTATTTACAAAATAAATGGTAAAGGAGAATTTAATTCGCATGAAATGATTGATTATCTTAAGACTTTAAAGAGTTCATACCCTATTTATTCTATAGAAGACGGTTTAGATGAAGATGATTGGCAGGGTTGGAAGATCCTTACAGAAGAACTGGGTTCACAAACCCAATTAGTCGGCGATGATTTATTCGTCACTAATACTGCTAGAATTAAAAGAGGAATAGAGGAGAGTTCTGCTAACTCTGTACTAATTAAGGTTAATCAGATTGGCTCTTTATCAGAAACCCTCCAGGCAATTAAACTGTCTGAAGAAAATAATTTTAAGAACATTATTTCTCATAGATCCGGAGAAACTGAAGATGCATTTATAGCTGATTTAGCTGTTGGAATGGGAGTTGGACAAATAAAAACTGGGGCTCCTTCAAGGTCCGATAGGGTAGCTAAGTACAACAGACTTCTCATGATAGAGAAGAATTCAAATATATGCTTTGGGTAATCAAATATTTTAAAAAGACATTCAGCGGTAATGTAAGATTTTTCCTATTGGTATCAATATTAACTCTAGTTATTTTTATGACACAATTTAATTACTGGTTTGGAGATTACAATAGATCTGATTTAAATTCTATGAAGGAAGAGATAGCTCAGATTTCTATAGAAAATGAAGAATTATTGTTTGAAAATAAATTGCTGGAAGAAGAGAAAGATAAATTAAGTTCAGGCAGGGAAGCAATAGAAGGTGTAGCTCGATCTGAACTTGGCCTTATTAAGCCTGGCGAAACCTTTTATGTTTTTAAAGACGCACAAGAGGAATCACCTCAAAGCAATTAGATAGATTTGATCAGTCCATTTGTATCTATATTGCCTTCTGCAGGGTCAGGTTCTCGTTTTAATTCTAATAAATCTAAACAGTACTGCTCTATTGGGGATAAAATGATAATTGAATTTTCTTTAGGCTTACTTGCTGAAATAGATGAGTGCCAGGCTGTTTGTATCCCAGTTTCCAAGGACGACCTATACCATAAAGAAATACAAGGCCATCCTAAATTCCATTTCATTGAGGGAGGTGCATCAAGAGCAGAATCAGTAAAGAAAGGATTTGATTTCTTAGATTCGCAAAATCTTACCTACGATAATATTTTAATTCACGATCCAGTAAGGCCATGCGTAACCAAGACTGAATTAAAAAGAATGCTTGAAGAATTTTTTGATAGTGAATCCCAAGCTCTGATATTAGCAGTTCCTGTAAGTGATACATTAAAACTCTCTAAGAATAATACTATTAAATCAACAATTAATAGGGAGGATGTTTGGAGGGCATTAACTCCTCAACTATTTTCTAAAGAAGCCCTCAAAAATGCTTATAATTTAAATACAGAAGACTTAAGCAAATTAACTGATGAAGCTAGTTTGTTTGATAATTTGGATGAGGAGGTAATGATCATGAAAGGCTCGCCAGAAAACATAAAGATCACTTTTCAAGAAGATTTGAAATTAGCTGAAAATATTTTAATCAAACAAAAGAGGATTTAATCATGAGAATAGGTCATGGCTACGATGCCCACAAATTAGTTAAAGGAAGCCATGTCATTCTTGGAGGTATAAAAATTGATTCTGAATTTTCTATAGAGGCACATTCAGATGGAGACATTATTATTCATTCCCTTATAGATTCACTTCTTGGAGCGGCAGCCTATGGAGACTTAGGAGCTTTTTTTCCTTCAGAAGATGATCAATATAAGGATATCTCAAGTAGAGAATTATTAAAGAAAGTTGTTCGTAAGCTTAAAGAAGATCAATACCAAATATCAAATGTAGACATTACTTACATTGGTCAATTGCCTAAATTAAATTCATACATTCCACAAATTAGGAAGAACTTATCAGAAGATTTAGAAATTGAGATAGATTGCGTAAGTTGCAAGGCAACCACAACAGATTTTTTAGGTTTCGAGGGCTCAAAAGAAGGCGTTTCTTGTCATGCGGTCTCTTTGATAAAAAAATAGTTTCTAATATGTTAAAGATTTTAATTTCGAATGATGATGGATATGACTCTCCAGGGTTAGAAGTTTTATTTGAACATTTAAAGGAAGTAGCAGAATTATTTGTTGTTGCTCCAGAAATAAATAATAGCGGGGCAGGGTGTTCAATTACAACAAATAGGCCTTTAAAAGCTACTCGTCATGATAATGGATTTATATCTGTAAACGGAAGACCTGCAGATTGTGTTCATTTAGGAATTCACGAACTATCACCTTGGAAACCAGACTTAGTATTAAGTGGTATTAATCTTGGAGCTAATATGGGAGAAGATTTACTTTATTCTGGTACTGTTGGAGCTGCACTTGAAGGAAGAGGTTTAAAATATCCTTCTATAGCCGTTTCAGCAGCTGCTTTTAATCAACCAGGTTCGGAAAACTTTTTAGAACCCAACAATCAAACTGCCGCTTTGGTTATCAAAGAAATAATCGAAAATTATGAATCTATAGAATTAGATTCATCTGTCGTTCTTAATGTAAATGTTCCAAATGTAGAATATTCAAAATCATTAAATAAGAGGGTAACTAGAATAGGTAGTTGGGGCAAAAGAAATCCTCCCCATAAAGAAACAAAAGATAATGGAACTGAGGTGTTTTGGACAACGCATAGAGATAAATTTACTTCGAATGATGAAAATACAGATATATTTTGTCTTATGGATGAAGAGGTATCTATTTCACCAATAATTCCTAATTTCTCTAATGAAGTTTGTATTAAACAAGTAACAAAATGGATTGAGCAATGGTATTAGATCAAGAAACGCTTCAAGGACAGGGCATGACTTCTCTAAGAACTCGACAGAGATTAATTGAACGCTTAACTGAAAAAGGTATATCTGATATTAGAGTCTTAGAGGCCATGAGAGATACTCCTAGACATTTATTTTTAGATGAAGCCTTATCTACTAGAGCCTATGAAGACCTTGCTTTACCGATTGGCTACCAACAAACCATTTCTCAACCTTATATTGTTGCCAAAATGACGGAAGCGTTAATCCAACACGATAAGATGTCTCAGAAACCTTTGAAGAATGTATTAGAGATAGGCACAGGTTGCGGATATCAATCTTATGTCTTGTCACTTTTTTCCAAAAAAGTTGTTTCTTTAGAAAGGATCAAGCCACTGCAAGAAAAAGCAAAGAAACTACTTAAAGGACTAAAGGTAACAAACGTAATTTTTAATGTTGATGATGGAAGCACAATAAAAGATTCAAAATTTGACGCAATATTATCTGCTGCAGCTCCTCTTGAAGTCCCTTTAGATTTAAAAGAAAGACTTTCTGTAGGAGGAAGAATGATTATTCCTGTTGGTGATAAAACTAAGCAAGTTTTAACGCTAGTAACTCGAACTTCTAAAAAAGAATTTGTAGAAGACAAACTAGAAGATGTTCTTTTCGTTCCTTTATTAAAAGGGGTAGTCTCATAGTCCCTTCAAAGAATAAAATAATAGTTTTTGCTAAGGGTCTTGTTATGGGAGCTGCAGAGATAATACCTGGAGTATCAGGAGGAACTATAGCTCTTATTCTAGGGATTTATAAGAGATTGATTATTGCAATAAGCTCTATAGATCAAAATCTTTTAAGAAAACTACTAAAGTTTGAGTACAGGAATGTATGGAACATTATTGATGGTAATTTTCTTCTCTTTCTAGGTTTGGGAATGATCTCTTCAGTCTATATCCTTTCAAATCTAATACTATTTTTAATGTTATCTTTACCCATATTTTTTAAATCATTTCTTTCGTCTTTACTATTTAGCTCATTGTTTATTAAGCCCTTAAAGCAAGAGTTTAGAAAAGAGTTAATAATAGGATTGCTCGTTTCTGGTTCTTTGTGTTCGGTAATATTATTTTCGCCTTCAGCTACTTTTGATAACGTGACAGGTTTTTATATATTTATATCAGGATTTATAGCTATTTCCGCACTGGTAGTTCCAGGAATTTCAGGAAGTTTTATTTTAGTATTATTAGGAAGCTATCCTTTCTTAATAGAAGCAGTAAGTAATCTAGATGTAGTTAGGATTTCGTATTTCTTGGTAGGTGCTTTATTAGGATTGTTTACAATCGTTAGGGTAATTAGAAAATATTACGAAGAAAATGAAACGCAACTTCTGTCTATATTCTTTGGTTTAGTTCTTTTCAGCATTCCTCTTATTTGGAAAGCGAATTCTATTTCCCAAGTTAGTCCAGTTTTATCAGAAGATTTTATCTCAATAATCCTAGGGTTACTTACAGGAACTTTAATTATGTTTAGCTTTAATAAGCTTAAAAATAATTAACGCTCTATATATTCAAATTTACCTTTAACATCTTCCCATTCATCAGAATCAGGTAAGGGGTTTTTTTGCTCTACAATATTTGGCCACTCCATACACAATTCAGCATTGAGTTCTATGTATGGTATTTGATCTTCAGGCACTTCATCTTCAGAATATATTGCATCAAGTGGACATTCTGGTTCGCATAAAGCGCAATCTATGCATTCATCAGGATTGATAACTAACATGTTTGGACCTTCGTAAAAGCAATCAACAGGACACACTTCAACGCAGTCTGTTAACTTACATTTTACACAGGGATCTCCAACAATAAATGCCATAGTCATGCATTTTAACAGCTTAAAATCTAGCAGTAACTATACACCTAGACAAAGATTTCTTATCTGTTCTAATAAACTCTTAAGATCAAAATTAAAAATTGGATTTAAAAGACTTAGAATCACTTAGTTCTGAATTAGGAGCCCTTCTCAATAAGAAGAACTATTTCTTCACTACAGCCGAATCTTGTACGGGTGGATGGGTTGGTCAATCACTAACATCGATTCCAGGAAGTTCTTCATGGTATGGCTGCGGTTTTATTACCTATTCTAATATCGCTAAACATAAGATTCTTGAAGTCTCAAAAGATACTCTTAATAATCATGGTGCAGTGAGTCAAGAGGTCGTAGAAGAAATGGTTATAGGAGCTTTAAAAAAAAGCAGGGCAAATCTTGGTGTTGCAATCAGCGGAATTGCTGGACCTGGAGGAGGAACCCTAGAAAGACCAGTTGGTACTGTATGTTTAGCTTGGAAATTAAATGATTTACCCCCATTAAGTATTACAGAAGTTTTTGATGGATCAAGAGAAGAAGTAAGGTTTAAAAGTGTTTCAAAGGCTTTAGAGGAGGCCATTAGCTTATTAAAAAACTATAATTAATAAAGTACTGTTTATTTATACAGTATATTGTATAATGCTCATAATAATTCAATTGGAGAAGTATTATGGCTCAAAAGAAGGTGACAGATATTAAAGAAGTAGATAAAACAAAATCATTAGATAATGCTTTAGGGCAGATAGAGCGACAGTTTGGTTCAGGAACTGTTATGCGAATGGGAGAAAAGAGACGCGAGAAGATTCCAGCTATTCCTACGGGATCTTTGGGTCTAGATTTAGCATTGGGAATAGGTGGACTGCCAAAAGGTAGGATTGTTGAAATTTATGGTCCTGAATCATCGGGCAAGACAACACTAACATTAGAGGTGATTGCTCAATGTCAAAAAATGGGTGGAACTGCCGCATTTATAGATGCAGAGCATGCATTAGATCCTATTTACGCTGAGAAGTTAGGTGTTAATGTTGATGAGCTATTGGTTTCTCAACCCGATACTGGTGAGCAAGCTCTTGAAGTGGCCGACATAATGGTAGCTTCTGGCGGTATTGATATATTGGTAATAGATTCAGTAGCAGCATTGGTTCCTAAAGCAGAGATTGAAGGTGAAATGGGAGATCATCATGTTGGTTTGCAGGCAAGATTAATGTCCCAGGCTCTAAGAAAAATTACAGGTAACGTTAAAAGATCTAATACCTTAATAATATTTATTAACCAAATAAGGCATAAAATAGGTGTAATGTTTGGTAGCCCAGAAACCACGGCTGGTGGTAATGCTCTCAAGTTCTACGCATCTGTAAGAATGGATATAAGGAGAATAGGTACAGTTAAAGAAGGTGATGAAGCAGTAGGAAATGAAACAAGAGTTAAAGTTGTTAAAAATAAAGTCTCGCCTCCATTTAGACAAGCTGAATTTCAAATACTCTACAACAAAGGCATTAACAGGCTGGGTGAAATTATCGACAAAGGAGTAGAATTAGATATTATTGAGAAGGCTGGTGCTTGGTATAGCTACAACGGTGAAAAGATTGGTCAAGGGAAATCTAAATCAATCGAATTCTTAGAAGAAAACAAGAAACTTCTAAATGCAATTGAAAAGCAGGTCGTAGAAGCGATCAATAAAGAAGACTAGTTTAATCAATCTTCTTTTTTATCTACTTTTAGTATAGGATTTCTAATGAGCATCTACTCATGATGAGAAGGTGCTCTTTTAATTTACAGGAGAAAAAATGGGAAATGCTTATATAGTAGGTGCAGTACGCACACCGGGCGGAAGAAAGAATGGAAAATTAAGTCAATGGCATCCAACTGACCTTGGGGCCTTAGTCTTAGATGAGTTGGTAGAAAGAACTGGAGTTAAGCCAGAATTAATTGACGATGTTATTTTTGGTTGCGTAAGTCAATCAGGAGCACAGTCTGGGAATGTAGCGAGAAATGCTGTTCTCGCATCTTCTTTGCCGGAATCTGTTCCAGGAACAACTGTAGACAGACAATGTGGATCCTCTCAGCAAGCTATACATTTTGCAGCCCAGGCGGTCATGTCTGAAACACAAGACATAGTCATAGCCGGAGGTGTCGAGGTAATGAGTCAAGTGCCTATAGGCGCTGCCATAGTAGATAGTTTTAAAGCGGGACATGGGCAACCTTACGGAGGAAAAGGAACTAGTGAAAGATATCCTGGTGTCCAATTTAGTCAATTTACAGGAGCTGAAATGATGGCTAAAAGATGGGAGTTATCAAGAGAAGAACTAGACTCTTTTGCTCTTGCAAGTCATCAAAAAGCAGTAAACGCTACAGAAGGTGGCTATTTTGATAGAGAGATTGTTCCAGTGGAAGGAGATTTACCTAATGGTGACAAAGAAATGGTTACGGTAGACGAAGGTATAAGGTTCGATGCAAGTAAAGAGAGTTTATCAGGCTTAAATACTCTTTCAGAAGATGGAGTACTAACTGCAGGGACTTCTAGTCAGATTTGTGACGGCGCTGCTGCAATTATGCTAGTAAATGATGAGGGTCTTAAAAAGTTAGGTCTCAAACCAAGAGCTAAAGTTGTTGCTCTAGCTCTAGCTGGAGACGACCCAGTAATAATGCTTACTGGACCAATTCCTGCATCAAAAACAGTTCTTGAGAAAGCTTCACTTAGTATAAATGATATAGATCTATATGAAGTTAATGAAGCGTTTGCTCCAGTACCTTTAGCTTGGGCAAAGGAACTAGAAGCTGATTTAGGTAAGTTAAATGTTAATGGCGGCGCTATGGCGCTTGGTCACCCCCTAGGTGGGACGGGCGCAAAGTTAATGACAACTTTACTGCATGAACTTGAAAGAAGAGAAGGTAAGTATGGTCTTCAAGCTATATGTGAAGGTGGTGGTACTGCTAACGCGATGATTATTGAAAGGATTAGTTAAGTTCCTTCAAAGTATTCAAAAGGTCTTCATGAGAAACCATCATTGGTTTCTCATCTTTCCTTATTTTTAATTCTAACTGGTTGTTTTCCATGGCCTTATCTCCAATTATGATCATTATTGGTATGCCTATAAGCTCCATATCAGCAAATTTAACCCCTGGTCGTTTATCTGTATCTTCCCAAAGAACATCTACACCATTTTCTTTAAGTTGATTATATATTTCGTTACATTTAGCTTTTATATCATCTTTGCTCTTAGGGTTCGCTTCTACAATTACAACTTCATAAGGGCTTAGTGAATTAGGCCAGATGATTCCCTTTTCATCATGGTTTTGCTCAATGGCAGCAGCTACAATTCTAGAGGCTCCTATTCCATAACAACCCATGTAAGGCGTGATATTTTCTTTGTCTCCCTGTATCTTTAAATTAAAAATTTCTGAATATTTTGTACCCAGTTTAAAAATATGACCTACTTCTATACCTCTTTTTAACTTTAATTTACCTTTTCCATCTGGACTATCTTTACCTTCCAAAGAAGCAGGGTCTTGATCATCTTGCAATTCAACAAGCAATTCTGCATTAATTGCATAATCACTTTTATCACTGAATGCTAATAGGTCTTCTCCTGAATCTGCTAATACATGAAACTCTTCAGAATCAGATCCACCTATAGCTCCGCTATCGGCCTTAACTAAACGATAATCTAAACCAAAGCGGTTAAATATTTTTAGATAGGCTTCTCTTATATTTTTATAAGTAAGATCAAGCCCTTCTTGATTTAGATCAAAAGAATAAGCATCTTTCATTACAAATTCTCTTGATCTCATAACACCAAATCTAGGTCTTATTTCATCTCTAAATTTAGTTTGAATTTGATATAAAGTAACAGGTAGTTGTTTGTAGCTTGTAATAATATTTTTACATAAATCTGTTATTACTTCTTCATGAGTTGGCCCTAAACAGAATTCATTGTCATGTCTGTCTTTAAACACTAAGAGTTCTTGACCATATTGTTCTATTCTTCCTGACTCTTCCCATAAAGAAGCAGGTTGAACCATTGGCATAAGGATTTCTTGCGCTCCAGCATTGTTCATTTCTTCCCTTATAATATTTTCTACTTTGTGTAGTACCTTTTTACCTGTTGGAAGCCAGTTATATATACCGGAAGAAACTTGACGTGTTAATCCAGCTCTTATCATCAGTTTATGGCTAACTATTTCAGCATCAGAAGGATCTTCTCTTTGAGTAGCAAGTATTAACTTTGAAGCTTTCATGATTAATATATTTTTATTAATACCATTATATTGATGATTTTAAAGAAGCTATATAGTTAAATTGCTATAATTGTATTTTTGGTGAAGAATTCACCCTTTTTTACAATTAATGTTACTAAGATGCCTACTTATATTTTTAAAAATACTAAGACTGAAGAGGTTTTTGAGGTTCAAATGAGAATCTCGGAACTTGATGCCTATAAGAAAAAAAATCCAAATTTTACCCAAGTACCTACTGCACCTTCTTTCAGGTTAAAGGGGAACGGTTGGTATGAAACTGATTTCAAGACAGGTAATAAAAAGAATATAGCTAAAAGTGATAATGAGAAGCCTGCTGAATCAAAAGCTCCAAAAGATGATAAAAAAGACACAAGTGAAAAAAAGAAGAAAACTGAAAAAGCATCTTCTTGAACATAAAGTAAATTACGATGAAAAAACGAACACATAAATGCAATGAGGTCTCAAAAGACCTAATAGGTAAGGATATATCTATTACGGGATGGATCCGAAGAAGGAGAGATCATGGAGGTGTAATTTTCTTTGATGTTAGAGATGAGACTGGACTAGTTCAGGTCGTTTATAACCCTGAACTTAAAGAGATCTTTGGCCTTGCAGAAAGCTGCAGAAATGAATTTGTTATTTATTCAAAAGGCAAAGTAAGAGAAAGGCCTGAAGGAACAGTTAATAAAAATCTAATTTCTGGAGAAGTTGAAATAGAAGCTACTGAATTAACTATTTTAAATACTTCTTTACCTTTACCATTTCAATTAGATGAGCATTCCTCTGTAGGGGAGGAAACTAGGCTAAAATTTAGATTCCTTGATTTAAGAAGAGATGAAATGCAATCTAATCTTAGGCTTAGAGCAAAAGTGTCACAGGTTTTAAGAGAATTTTTAAACCATAATGATTATATAGAGATAGAGACCCCTTTATTGACTAAAGCTACCCCTGAAGGAGCAAGAGATTATGTGGTTCCTAGTAGAACTTTTCCGGGTTCTTTCTTTGCTCTACCGCAGTCTCCTCAATTATTTAAACAAACTCTGATGGCCTCTGGATTTGAAAGATATTATCAGTTTGCTAAATGTTTTAGAGACGAAGATCTTAGAGCTGATAGGCAGCCAGAATTTACGCAGCTAGACATTGAATCATCTTTTGTGGATGCTTCTGAGATCATAAATCTTGTAACTGAGATGATTAAAACAGTTTTTAAAGAATCACTAGATATTGATTTAGGTGATTTTCCCGTTTTGTCTTATTCAGATGCTATTGAACTTTATGGAATAGATAAACCAGATTTAAGAAACCCCCTCACTTTTATTGAAGTTAAAGACTTATTTAAAGACTCTGATTTTAAAGTCTTTAGTGAACCAGCTAATGACGAAGAGTCTAGGATAGCTGCTCTATCTGTACCTAAAGGTGAAACACTTACAAGAAAACAAATAGATGACTACACAGACTTTGTTGGAAATTATGGAGCCAAAGGGCTGGCTTACATAAGAGTAGAAGACCCTTCTAAAGGTAAAGAAGGTTTGCAATCGCCTATTATTAAATTTATTGACGATGAGATAATTAATAAACTACTTACAGTATTGGATTCTAAGAAAGGTGACATAATATTTTTTGGAGCAGGGAAAAGAAATATAGTGAATGACTCTCTTGCAGCTTTAAGAAATTTGCTTGGTAAAGACCTAGATTTATTAGAATCTGACTGGGCTCCTTGCTGGGTAGTTGATTTTCCTATGTTTGAAAAGAATAACAAAGGAGAGTTGACTCCTTTACATCATCCCTTTACTGCCCCTAGAGGTAGTATTGATGAATTAAAGGCAGATCCTTTAAATGCTCTTACTGATGCCTATGATGTTGTCTTAAATGGTACTGAGTTAGGTGGAGGTTCGGTAAGGATACATGATCATGAGATGCAGAAGGTGGTTCTCAGTTTATTAGGTATAAATGAAGAGCAAGCTGAAGAAAAGTTTGGATTTTTAACTTCAGCTCTACAACACGGCTGTCCTCCTCATGCGGGCTTAGCTATTGGTTTTGATAGGATGATTATGTTGATGACTAATTCTGAATCTATAAGAGATGTTATTGCTTTCCCTAAAACGCAAACTGCTTCTTGTTTGTTAACCGACGCTCCGGGAGAAGCTTCAAATGAACAACTTGACGAATTGCATATTAAATTTCATGGCCTAGAGAAGGAGAAAAAATAGTGGCAGGTCATTCTAAATGGGCAAATATAAAGCACAGAAAAGGAAGGCAAGACGCTAAAAGAGGAAAAGTTTTTTCTGTCTTAATTAGAGAGCTTACAGTGGCTGCAAAATTAGGGGGTGGGGTACCAGAAGATAACCCTAGATTAAGAACAGCAATGGATAAAGCCTTATCAGCCAACATGACTAAGGATACTATAGAAAGGGCTGTCCAAAGGGGAGCAGGCGGTTTAGAGGGTGAAAATCTTGAAGAAGTTACTTTTGAAGGATATGGACCGGGCGGAATTGCTGTCATGGTTGAATCTATGACTGATAACAACAACAGAACAGTTGCAGAAGTTAGACATGCATTTACTAAGTCGGGTGGAAATTTAGGCACTAACGGGTCTGTTGCTTACCTCTTTGAGAAGAAAGGATTAATTAGGGTTCAAAGTGGACAAAATGAGGATCTCGTAATGGAATTAGCCATTGAAGCGGGTGCTGAGGATATGGAGGTAAATGAAGATACTTCTATGAGTATTACTTCTATCCCTGAAGATTTTGAGAATATAAAAAATGTTTTAGCTGATAAAGAAATAATTGTTGAGGACTCAGAGGTATCATTTATACCAGAAAATACGGTCAAAGCTGATTTAGACACTTCTTTAAAAGTTTTTAAATTATTGGAGTCCTTAGAAGATTTAGACGACACTCAAACGGTAACATCAAATGTAGATTTCTCCGATGAGATGTTAGAGCATTTAGATTAACTTATGACTAATTCTAGAAATAAAGGAGCTTCTTTTGAGAGAGAGGTCGCAAACCTTTTGACTAATGATTTAGGTCTAAAAAAGAATATAAGAAGAATACTAGAACAAACTAGAGAAAAACACCTTCCTGATTTAATGATTGGTAGATGGTATCTAGAGTGCAAGAGGTATGGTTCTGGTGCGGAGCCTTTAGAAGCTTGGTGGCAACAAGTTCTTGACGCTACCAAAGAAAAGGGCATACCCGCTCTAGTTTATAAATTTGATAGAAGGCCCATTAAAGTTAGAGTCCCAATTGGCGCAATTAACCCTGATTTGCATATTGACTCACCATTTAATGCAGATCTTTTGTGGGATGATTTTATCTTTCTTTTAAAGGAATTGTATTCAGAAGATATAGAGAATCATGATTTAGAAGACTAATGCATACTTTTAAGACCAGAGTTTATTATGAAGATACAGACGCTCAAGGCGTGGTTTATTATGCAAACTATTTAAGATTCTTTGAGAGAGCTAGAACAGAGGCACTTAGAGGGGCGGGATACGGGCAAATGAAATTAATGAATGAAGGTTTTATTTTTGTAGTAAGAAATGTAGAAATGAAGTTATTAAAACCAGCAAGACTTGATGACGAGCTCTCAATAACCACTTCTCTTGTTAAGCTTGGTAAAGTAAGTTTTGATTTTAATCAAGATGTTTTTGTTGGCGAAACACTTGTAACTCAAGCGAAAATCCAATGTGGGTGTTTGGATTCTCAAAAATTTACTCCTTCTTCTCTTCCAGAGTATTTACATAAGGGTATGAAAAAACTAATCTAATCAAATTATGGAACTTTCAATTATTGAATTATTTTTAAACGCTAGCGTCGTAGTTAAGGCTGTTATTATTATTCTAATAGCTTCCTCCATATTTTCTTGGATGATAATCTTCGAAAGGTGGGTTTATTTAAATAAATCAAAAGAAGAAATCTTAGTTTTTGAAGAAAATTTTTGGTCTGATATTGGAGTAGAATCTTTATTAGAGAAGAGCCAAGAAGAAGGACATGAAGCTATTGGAGCTGAATGTATATTTCAAGCTGGATATTTAGACTTCAAGAGACTAACTTCACAAAAACTTGATCCTGAAGTAGTTATGGAGAGTGTGCTGAGAAATATGAGGGTAACTCTTTCCAGAGAACAAGTCTTACTTGAAAAAAATCTACCTTATTTAGCAACAATTGCTTCTGTTAGCCCTTACGTAGGTTTATTTGGGACTGTCTGGGGAATTATGAATTCATTTAGAGGTCTGGCAGGGGCTAGTCAGGCAACTTTATCAGCAGTTGCACCAGGTATTTCAGAAGCTCTTGTAGCTACAGCAATAGGTTTATTTGCTGCTATACCAGCTTTAGTTGCATACAATAAATTTATATCAGATTCAGATACTTTACTTTCAAATTTTGAAGGTTTTATGGAGGAGTTTTCAGCAGTTCTACATAGAGAAATCCATTCCACAAAATAGTATGCGAAAGAGAAAGAGAAATCTTATATCTGATATCAACGTTGTTCCTTATATAGATGTTATGTTGGTGTTGTTGGTAATCTTTATGATTGCTGCACCTTTAATGGTTCAAGGAGTTTTGGTTAATTTACCTGAAGCTTCTGCAGACCCGTTACCAGTAAAAAAGTCTGAACCTCTTATAGTTTCTATAAAAGATAACGGATCAGTTTTTTTAGAGGTTGAATCACTTGATGGACAGGAAATGGACCTAGAGCAGTTAAATCAAAACGTATCAAAATTATTAGATGCCGACCCATCACTTCAAGTTGTTATTAGGGGAGATGGTAAAGTTGAATATGAGAAAGTTATGATAATAATGGCAGAACTTCAAAGGTCAGGAGCTCAAGATATAGGTCTAATTACTAAACCTCCTTCAAATTAGAGATGAATTACCTAGCCCCTTTTGGCCTATCATGCTTTATTCACTTAGGATTAATTTTATCCTTTTCGAATCTATTCAATATTGATATGGAATCTTTATCTTTATACGAAATTGACCCAATCCCAGCCTATATAATTTATGAGCAACCTAAAAAAATAAAAGAAAATAAGAGAATATCTATCCCTAAAGAAATTAAATCAGACCTTCAAGAAAAACAAGAAAAAATTGTAATTTCTGAACCTTCTATTGCTCTTGAAGAGATCACAAATATTTCACGAACCCCTGAAAAGAATTTTAATAGAGATGTTGTAAACTTCTCTCAATCAGAGATAAGTAAATATTCTTCAATAATTAAGCGACAGGTAATGTCACAATGGAAAAAACCTAGCGCCACGACTGGTAATCTAATAACTGAAATAAGAATTACTCTTGTTCCAACTGGAGAGATTATTAGTACAAAAATAATAAAAGGTAGTGGGATAAAAACTTTTGACGATTCGGCATTAACGGCTATTGCAAGAGTAGGAAGTTTCGATGATTTACAGATGCCGTCTAATTTATTTGAAAAACACTTTAGGCAATTTATTTTGGTTTTTAATCCTAATAAATAAATCTACTATGAAAGTTCTTAAGAGTATTTTTTTAATTCTTTTATTTATATCTTCTCAATCAACTCTGTCCCAACTAAGGATTGAGATTACTGGTGGTGCTGAAGATCCAATTAATATCGCTGTGGTTCCCATTGATTGGAGATTAGAGTTTCCTCAGGAAGAATATTTACATGAAATTATAAAAGACGACTTAGAGTCATTTGGTGAATTTAAAGTTTTGCCACCAAAGGGCATGCTTAGTTTTCCTTCAACCGAAGAGGAGGTCTTTTATCGTGATTGGAGATTGTTAAATGTAGATTATTTAGTTGTTGGGCATGCTAATAAATCTGAGATTGAAGGGGAACTCAAGATCTCTTACTTTATATTTGATATCGCTAGAGAAAGAGTAATACATAAAGCAATTATGTCTGGTTCAATCAAGTCTATCAGAAGGGTAGCTCACAACATGAGCGACAAAATCTATGACAAGATCCAAGGCATTCCAGGAATATTCTCTACTAGACTAGCCTATATTGATAAACCGTCAGCGGATGATAAAAATTATAATCTTAGAATATCTGACATTGATGGTTTCAATGGCATTTCTCTTTTCTCTTCTCCCCAACCAATAATGTCTCCTAATTGGTCTCCTTTAGGAGATAGGATGGCTTACGTTTCTTTTGAAGAAGGGACCTCTAGAATTTTTATTCAAACTATTTCGACCGGAACAAGATCAGGAATAAAGCTAGAAAAGGGTATAAATAGCTCTCCTAATTGGTCTCCTAATGGAGCTAGATTAGCTGCAGTTTTATCTAAGGAAGGTAATCCGGATATTTTTCTTTATGACCTGAAAAGAAAAAATTGGAGTCAAATAACTGAACATTTTGGAATAGACACTGAGCCTGATTGGTCTCCAGATGGTAAGTCATTACTTTTTACATCAAATAGATCAGGTTCTCCCCAAATTTATCAGGTAAACGTTAGAAGTAAAAGAGTTAAGAGATTAACCTTTGAAGGAACTTATAACGCAAGGGCAAGATATTCACCTGATGGAAGGAGCATAGTTTTTGTTCATAGAAGGGATGGCGTTTTTCACATTGCAACTCAGAAGATTAGATCAGGAAAGGTTAGGATATTAACCGACACCTCTTTAGATGAGTCTCCAACTATTTCTCCTAACGGAAATGTAGTTATTTATGCTACCAAGAGAAAAGATGAAGATATTTTGGCTGGTATTACTATTGACGGTAAAACTAAATTTATTCTTCCTTCTATAAGGGGGGAGGTGCGAGAGCCGGCATGGTCTCCTATATTAGATTAGTAGAGAAATAGAAGTATAATAAGCACTTGGAGGCAAACAATGACATTAACTAAAAAATCATTACTTATTTCTCTTTCTTTCTTTATTGCAGCTTGCGGTTCTATTTCTAATGAAAGAGCATCTGACGCAAGTGCTGTTTCCGCTTCAGCGTCTGGAGCTTATTCAGATCAAGGTATAACTTCAAGCAACGTTTTATACTTTGCTTATGACAAGTCTGATGTAAATTCAGAAGGAAGAGAGAAAATAAGGAATTTAGCTAAGATAATTAATAAGGAAGGTTTAAACGTAAGAATAGAAGGCCACTGTGATGAAAGAGGTACTAGGGAATATAACCTAGCACTAGGTGAAAATAGGGCAAAAACAGTTGCGGAGTTATTGGTAATTAATGGTGTTTCTTCTTCAAAAATATCAACAGTTAGTTATGGTGAAGAAAAGCCTGCAGCATCGGGATCTAATGAAAACTCTTGGTCACAAAATAGAAGGGCTTTAATTAAAACCTTTTAAAAGGCTTTGAAAATAAAATATAAGTTTCTAATATTTTTTCTAGCTTTACCTTTAAATCTGTTTTCAGATCAAACAGATGAAGGTGTAGAACTTCTTTATCAAAAAATTTCAGAATTAGAGAAAGAGATAGCTGAATTAAGAAGCCAGCTGGAAGAGAATTCTGTCTTAGTGGAGAGATCTTTAGAACTGCAACAGCAGAGATATTTAGATTTAGATTCTAGGATGTTAGAATTATCTTCTAATGAAAAAAACATCGTCTCTGAGAGTTCTGAAGAAAGCCTTGCAATAAGCTATGAGCAAGAAGAAAAGCTTCTATACAAAAATGCATTAGAACTGTTTGAAGCTTCTCGTTATGCAGAAGCATTAGAAATTTTTTCTGAGGTGATTATTTCTTACCCAGATGGGATTTATACTCCTGATGCCTACTTTTGGTCTGGGGAGCTTTTTTTAACGCAAGGGCTATATGAAGATGCAAAATTAAGTTATGCAAAAGTATTTGAACAATTCCCTGATCATGTAAGGTCGGCAGATTCTCTTTATAAGCTTGGAGAAATTTATAGAATAGATTCAGATCTTATTGAGGCAACTAATTATTATGAAAGAGTGATTTCTCTTTTTCCTGATTCCGGAGCTGCTCAATTATCAAAAAAATCTATAAAAATAATCACAGAAGAGTCGAATTTAATTGATTAAAACATTAATATACGCTTTTTTTCTCGGGCCGTTAGCTCAGTCGGTAGAGCAGTTCGCTTTTAACGAATTGGTCCTGCGTTCGAGTCGCAGACGGCCCACCACTTTTGAATGAAGATTCTATTGATATGTTTAGGGGGCTCATTAGGAGCTTTGTCTAGATATTATCTCGCTGAAGCACTTAATAAAATAACCTTAATTAATATTCCAATAGGAATCTTAGGAGTAAATTTCATAGGTTGTTTTGTGCTAGGTCTTCTGATTAATTACTTAGATCCTAAATTTGAGAATATATATAACCCTCTTTTATTTGTTGGATTTTTAGGAGCTTTTACAACTTTCTCAGCCTTTTCAAAAGAGACAATTAATTTAATTTCTTCTGGCAATTTATTGTTAGCATCTACTTATATCTTTTTAACGGTTTTTTTCTGCCTTATTGGCACTTGGTTCGGGATGCTAATCTCGAAGTAAGGTTAATTAATCTTTAGTCCTTTGGTATCTCGCATTATTTGTCTATAGCTGTATCCTCTTAGACCTTCTTCAGTTAAAAGCTGAGAAGCTTTCTTTCTGAGCCAAGTTATACCTTTGTTTGGATTATCCGTCGATAACTCTTTTATTGTATGGACTATTTTTTCTTTTTTTAATGCAGAATTAATTGAAGATGTTTTTGATTCCAACGTTTTAAAGTTTGGATTTATTTCTTCAGGTAAATAGCCCTTAATATTTGCCACTTCCAGAGCATCCATCATCAACATAGTGTTGTATACAATATTGTTCACTCTAGGATTCCGTTCCATTTCTTCTAAAATTAACTTAGCTCTGAAGATTAGATGCGCTGCCAATCTAAGTCTTTCAGAAATATCTTCACTATCAAGCATCAAGACAATATCATCCCAGCTTGTTGATAAGTTAGATTCAGCAAGTATCTCAGCTGCTGCAGCAGCTAAATCTTTTATATTTTTAACTGGATCTAAATCTTCAATTACTTCTTGAAGTAATTTAGGTGAGATATTGAGAGAAGGTTCTTTAGAGGGCATAATAATTCTTCTTTTATCTTAACGATTGTTGTTTAATTATTAAATAGATTTTTATATGTATATTGGTTTAAAAATATTATTAACTGCCTTAATAGTAGTAACTGTCTCTGAAATATCTAGAAGATCAACTATCATTGCTGGGATTATTGCTTCTATTCCATTGACTTCTTTGCTTGCCATCATCTGGATATATTTTGAAACCAGCGACTTAGAAAATATTAAGAATCTATCCGGTAATATATTAATGATGATACCACCTTCACTGACCTTTTTTATTTGCTTACCATTATTCATTGATATGAAAATTGAGTTTTATGTATCTGTTTTCCTTTCAATTGTTGTAACAGCATTGGTCTATTGGCTATATTTCTATATATTGGGAATATTTGGGATTAATCTGAATTAAGAAGGAGGGTAATGTGAAGTTATTTATGGTGCATGTGGGGTATTACGATAAATCTATAGGAGAAGGCCTGTATGAGACACATTTAAACTATTTTGTTGCTGCTGAAGATGCAAAAGATGCAAAGAATAAAGCTCATCAATTGTCTGAATTTCAAGAAAGGTCCATGCATATTGACGGAATGAAAGAGATTTCAAGTGTTGATGGTTATAAGGTTTCATTAGAAAAGGATGAAGGATCTGAATTAGGACAGGTTATATCTTACGACGACACAAAGAACTTATAAAATGACAGATACTTTATTTAAAAAGATAATTGATAGAGAGATACCCGCAGACATTGTTTATGAAGATGATGATTGTTTAGTTTTTAAGGATATTAATCCAGTAGCTCCAATACATTTATTAATTATTCCTAAGAAACAAATAGAAAAAGTAGCAGATGCGAAACTAACAGATAAAGACCTTTTAGGTCATCTTATGCTGGTAGCTGGAAATGTGGCCAGAGATCTTGGCGTAGAAGAAGCGTTCAGGCTTGTAGTTAATAATGGTTCTGGAGCCCAACAAACTGTATTCCATTTACATATTCATCTAATCGCAGGAAGAGAATTTAATTGGCCTCCTGGTTAAGTTGATTTTAATGCCTCTATAGATTTATGTGACCTTTCTATCTTATTGTGAATTGTTTCTGTTAATTGAAAATTATTTCCTACAAGCTCAAGAGCCATTCTTAGATGTTTTAAAGAAGTCTCGTACGATCCCGTTAAGTAGAAATATTCTGCCCTTGATAGATGTAATCCAATTATATTTTTATCAAGTCCTTGAACCTCAGCTAGCCAATACCAAATCTGAGGATCGCTAGGCCTTTTTAAAGTTAAAATTCTCAGTACTTCTTCACCTTTTTCATAATCTCCTTTGTTCATAAGAATTCGGTTATAAAGCATTGATATAGGATAGTTATTAGGGTTCAGTTGCAATAAAGAAACTGCAAGAGCTTCCGCTTCAAAATAGTTTGCAGCAGCTATATGGACTTCCAATATTCCTATTTGAATGAGTAAATTATCTTTATCCTTATTTAAAGAATTTCTCATAAACTGAAGTGCATCTTCATGATCGTTATTCTTAGAATGCGCTAAAGCAAGTCCATATTCGGCTATTAAGCTTTCTTTATTAGATTTTGCTCTTCTCAGGCCTTGATCAAATTGTCTAATAGCTTGACGGGGAAGTTGAGCAAAATGTACCACAGATCTAGCTTTTACTAATTCGTACTCTAATGCGTTTCTGTAATTTGAGCCTTCAAATTCCCTTGCCCGTGATTGAGCATCACTTATTCTTTTTTTAGTCAATGGATGAGACCTTAAGAATTCGAGCTCATTTGAACCAGAAAGCCTACTTAAGGATTGCAGTTTTTCAAACATATAGGACATACTAAAGGGATCAAAACCAGCAGAAATAAGATTTTTAAATCCAATTCTGTCAGCTTCCTGTTCATCTCCTCTACTAAAAGATAATGCTTGTTGGGTGATAGCTTGCTGTCCTGCAAGGATAGCATTAGGGTTGCTTGTTGCACCTGCAAGGGCGACGCTTGCAAGTATCATCAGAGAGTTAGCTAAACTCCTATCTTTTTGCCTTTGCATTCTTCTAGCAAAATGCCTCTGACTTAGGTGAGCTAATTCATGAGATAAAACCGATGCCAATTCCCCTTCTGTATTTGAATGGAATATTAGACCCGCATTTATTCCTATTATCCCTCCTGGTGCTGCAAAAGCATTTATAGACTTTTCATCTATTAAGGCTATTTCAAGACGCCTATCTCTAAGTTCACTATATTCAGCGAGCCTATAAACTAAGTGTTCGGCATAATCTTGTGTAACTGGATCTGAGTATTCTGGGATACTTCTTCTAAGTTGGGCCATATAAAGCCTTCCTAAATTATATTCGGAGGCTATAGAAATAGCAGAAGAAGATGCATCTCCCAAAACAGGCAATTTTTCTTCTTCTGAGTTAAGTTCTAAAGAAATTACTACAGTCAAAAGAAGACTGAAAATAGATATATTGATTCGACTCATACTCTTTTCTTCTATAATATCAAACTACTATAATTTAAATGAATTGTTTAGACTTCTTGGAGTTTATCAAGTTCCACAAAAGAGAATAACAAATGAGTGATTTTTTTAATAAATTCTTCAATAGATTCTTTTCAAATGAAGAATCAGTTTATTTTGCTATTTTATTAGTAAGTTCGTTTGTCTTTATTCTCTTATTTGGAAATGTACTTCTTCCAGTTATTATTAGTTTAGTCATTGCCTTCCTTTTAAATGGTTTGATGGTGACATTAATCTCATTTAATCTCTCAAAAAGAATATCTTTTTTAATAACATTAGTAATCTTTTTTGGTTTTTATATGAGTTTATTTATAGCTCTTCCTTCATTAGGCTCTCAGATAAATAATCTTTTACAAAATTTACCTACTATTGTTGCTTCATTTCAAGAAACATTATCAAGCATGAATAACTATTTTTCTGAAGAAGACATCGAATTAATATTTTCTAATCTTAGTTCCCAGATTAGCAATCTTTTGTCGTCTGCCCTTGGCCAGCTAGCTGGAACTGTTAGTCTTATGTTCAATGCAATCTTATATGCAATTATGATCCCTTTGATGGTGTTTTTCTTTTTAAAAGATAAAGAAGAGCTTATACCTCTAACTGCATCATTGTTACCTAAAGAAAATGATTTCATGAAGACTGTATTTACTGAGATGAACGGTCAATTATTCAACTATGTAACAGGAAAGTTTATAGAGATGGTTATAGTGGCCACATTCTCTTATATTGTATTTGCCTCTTTAGGTCTTCCTTACGCCGTTTTAATTTCCATTTTAGTAGGATTGTCGGTAATTATTCCTATTTTTGGTGCAATTCTTGTAACTATACCTGTCGTTTTAATTGGACTGTATGAATGGGGACTAACAGAAAATTTTTATTGGCTTTTAGGTCTTTATTTAACAATCCAGATGTTAGATGGCAATGTCTTAGTGCCTTTATTATTTTCTAGTAGAAACAATCTTCACCCAGTAATTATCATAATTGCAGTTTTATTCTTTGGAGGAATATGGGGATTCTGGGGACTTTTCTTTGCTATACCTTTAGCTACTTTTATAAAGGCAATTATAAATTCGTGGCCTGAACCAATAACAGACTGAGATTAGAGTTCTTTTGCAGATTCTAGAACTTCTTTAGCATGCCCGGTTACTTTAACTTTTCTCCATTCTTGAGCTAATTTGCCGTTAGCATCTATTAGAAAAGTACTCCTTTCTATGCCCATATATTTTCTTCCATACATACTCTTTTCTTTTATCACGTCGTACTGTTTACATATTTTCTCATCTGGATCAGATATTAATTCGAAGTTAAATTTTTCTTTTGATTTAAAATTTTCATGAGATTTTATAGATTCTCTAGATAAACCAAAGATTACAGTATTGGCTTTAGTAAATTGACTTTTAAGGTCTCTAAAATCTTGCCCTTCAGTAGTACAGCCGGGAGTACTGTCTTTGGGGTAAAAGTATAAAACAACATTGTGACCTTTAAGGTCAGACAGATTAACTTCTTTATTACTAGTACAGGGCCCTTTAAAGATAGGCGCTTTGTTATTTATTTTTGGTTTTGGCATGTATCCTCCTATACAATCAATTTATAATACGAAATAAGTTTATCATCTGATAAAGAATTATTTAATGTTCAATTTAGAAGGATCAATTGTAGCTTTAGTTACTCCGATGGATGGGGATGGAGCGATTGACTGGCAGGCTTTTAAGGACCTGATTGAGTGGCATATTAGTTCTGGCAGCTCTGGGCTTGTAATTGTTGGCACTACTGGAGAATCAGCCACTTTAGATGTAGCTGAACACGTTCAGGTAATAGAAAATTCTGTAAAGACTGCAGACGGAAGAATAAAGATTATTGCTGGTACTGGAGCAAATTCAACGAAAGAAGCTGTCTATTTAACTAATTCAGCAAAGTCTGCAGGAGCGGATGCAGCACTTTTAGTTACCCCTTATTACAATAGACCTTCTCAAGAAGGTCTATATAGACACTATTCTTGTATTGCAGATGAAGTTCTCTTACCTCAGATTCTTTATAACGTTCCTTCAAGAACAGGTTGTGATTTGCTTACTGAAACAGTTCTAAAATTAGTTCCTCATGATAACGTTGTAGGATTAAAAGATGCAACGGGTGACTTAGCCAGATTAGAAGAAATTCTTTCTGGATTAGCAAAATTAAAAAGACATGATTTTATTCTCTATTCCGGTGATGATCTTACTGCAACACAATTCATGTTAAAAGGAGGGTCAGGAACCATATCAGTTACAGCTAATGTTGTCCCCTCTCGAATTGCTGAAATATGCAATCAAGCTCTTTCAAAAAACAGTCAGATTGCAAATAAACTAGATCTAGAACTAAAAGAGCTTAATGAAATTTTATTCATTGAATCCAACCCCATTCCTGTAAAATGGATCCTTAATAGGTTAGGCAGAATACCAGGAGGTTTAAGGTTACCATTGGTTGGATTAGACAATAAATTTCATGATAAAACTGAACTAATATTAAAAAAACTAAGTCTATTGAATTAAAGATGACCATTATTAAATCATTACTATTAACCTTCTCTCTGATATTCCTTACGGCCTGTAGTTATTTCTTAACAGATCACAAGAATGATTATTTGAAAGAAAAACAAACTGAATCTATCGTATTAACTGACGACCAATCTTCTAGACCGATAGTGGACTATTTCCCTATCAATACTGAAAACAATGACCAAGTTGGTTTGGCTTATGAAATACCCATGCCCCAACAAGTTTTTTCTTCCGGGACATCCAATGAAGTGAGAATGCATAAATTAGGTGAATTAAGATGGGTTTATGTAGAAACCTTACCAAGCAGCGCTTGGCCTGTGATGAAAGATTTTTGGACCTCAAGTAGCTATGGTTTATCTCTTAGCAATCCAAATACTGGAATTATAGAAAGTAAGGCTATGGAGAGTTTAGGAAATAATTCTAAGTTGATTATGAAAATTGAACATGGGATTAGACAAGCAAGTTCAGAAGTTTTTGTATCGCATGTAGTCCAGCTAAATGGAGATTGGGTTAGGGTTTCTGAAGAAGATAATCTAGAAGCAGAAGTTTTAAGACAAGTATTGGATTATTTTGCCTCTTCCCCATCTTCTGGAGGAACATCGTTAGTAGCATTAAATTTGAATTACGGTCAAAAGGCTGTTCTTAAACAATCAGATGATAATAAAGATAGTTTTATAGAGCTTAATTTAGAGTACGCTAGGTCTTGGGCAGCGGTCGATAGGGCATTAAAGGAAGCCCTCATAACAGTTAACGATTTAGATAGAGATCAGGGTGTTTTCTTTGTAGAATTTTCTAAACAAGAAGAAGAAAAAGGTTTTATTAGAAGATTGTTTTCAGGTGAATCTTTTAAAGGTAAATATCAAGTTATAGTTCAAGAAGTAAATGATAATACTTGTATGGTAACAATAGTTTCAGACGGTGAAGACTCAAAATTATATGAAAGAGATCTTCTTTCAGAAATCAATCAATCATTATCTTAAATAATTATGGAAAATATAGAAAAAGGAGAGTTAATAACCACTGGCAAAGCTAAGTCTTTATATTCTACTAATCAAGATGACTATTTAGTTATGCATTATAGAGATGATACTTCTGCTTTTGATGGAAAGAAGATAGAAAGCTTAGAAGGAAAGGGGACTATTAATAATAAATTTAACGCATTTATTATGGAATATCTTGAAAAAGAAGGCATACCTACTCATTTCGAAGAACTTCTTTCTGAAACTGATAGTTTAGTTAAGAAACTTGAAATGGCACCAGTTGAATGCGTGGTAAGAAATGTTGCTGCTGGAAGTATTTGTAAAAGATTGGGTCTTGAAGAAGGGATAGACTTAAATCCCCCTACTTTTGAGTTTTTCTATAAAGATGATGATTTAGGTGACCCTATGATAAATGAATATCATATAAAGTCATTTGGCTGGGCAACCTCAGAACAAGTTAAACAAATGCAACAGAAGACTTTTCAAGTTAATGACTCGTTAAAAAAAATTTTTTCTGATGCAGGGATGATACTTGTTGATTACAAGCTAGAATTCGGTTCATTTAAAGGGGATTTACTGCTTGGTGATGAATTCACGCCAGATGGCTGCAGGGTCTGGGACGTTGAGACTAGAGAAAAACTAGACAAAGACAGATTCCGTCAAGGTCTGGGAGATGTGGTTGAATCCTACCAAATAATGGCAAAACGCTTAGGGGTAATTTAAGAAGCTACTTTAGGCTTAGATTAATTTTACTTAATTCTTCTGACCCTGGGCATAAATCTTTACTTCCCATTGCGTTGAGTGGTGTATCAGACACATTAAGTATTTCTTTAAGGTCCTTAGCATCAGGGTTGACATATAATAGGCCTGTGGTGACTTTGTTGTCTCTCTGAGATTCTTGAATACTTTTTATGGCAGAGATTTTATCTTGTGGGTCATAGTCTTCAGATAATTTTTCTAAAGACAGCAAAGAACCATCATGTAGGGGAACTTCAATAGACGAACCTTCTTCGTAGTTTGCAGTTATTTCTTTGCCCAAAGGAACAAAATCTGGTTTTGCAAGAGAATCATTGTGCTCTCTAATGTAGTCGTAACTTTTAGTCGATGTGTTGTGATTATTAAAAGTAACACATGGAGATATTATATCTAGAAAAGAAAACCCTTTATGAGCGATAGCAGCTTTAAGGAGAGGGACTAATTGATCTTTATCACCTGAGAAGCCTCTAGCAACGAAACTGGCACCTAACTGTATTGCCATTGAAGGCAGATCAATGGAAGGGAATAGGTTGTCATCTCCATATTTACTTTTAGATTCAAGATCATTTGTTGCAGAAAATTGACCTTTGGTCAATCCATAGGTTCCATTGTTCTCAACAATGTAGGTCATATTTACTTGACGTCTAGCACAATGAATAAATTGACCAATGCCTATAGAAGCACTATCACCATCTCCTGAAACTCCCAGATAAAGAAGTTCGTGATTCGCCATCGCCGCCCCTGTAGCTACTGATGGCATTCTTCCATGTACTGAATTGAAGCCATGAGATTGATTCAGAAAATAAGCAGGAGCTTTTGAAGAGCACCCAATTCCTGATAATTTAGCTACTTTGTAGGACTCTATGCTTAACTGAAAGCAGGCCTCAACTATCGCTGAACTTATAGAATCATGTCCACAGCCAGCACATAACGTAGAAACAGCGCCTTCATAATCTCTTCTGGTGAGACCTAATTCATTTCTTTCCAGTAATGGATGATGATTCTTTGGTTTTACTATGTATGTCATTTTGTTCCTTATGAAGCAGCTACAGACGGAATGCCTGAAATATGCGCATTTATTTTATTTGTTATAAAAGAAGCAGTAATGGGCTGTCCATCAAAACATAAAATTGAAACTAATTTATCAGGAATAATCCCTCCTTCTGCCATTAAAAGTGTTCTCATTTGTCCATCTCTGTTTTGCTCTATTATGAATAATAGATCATGTTCTTCAATAAACTCCCAAACCTCTAAATTAAAAGGAAAGGACCTGATCCTCATCGCATCGATATCAATATTCTGATCTTTTAGGTTATCTAAAGCTTCTTGCATAGAGCAATCGGTACTTCCAAAATAAATTACACCAATTGAGCTTGTACTAGCTTCCTGATTAAAAATGGGAGCTGGAACCGTAGAGGAGGCTGTTTGAAATTTTTTAGTTAATCTTGAAAGTACTTCAGCATTTTTAGCACCATCTTCTGTGTATCTTGCGTATTCGTCATGAGAAGTTCCTCTTGTGAAATAAGCTCCCTTTTGAGGGTGAGTTCCTGGGTATGTTCTGTATGGAACTCCATCTCCATCTACATCTAGATATCTGCCAAATTCTTCTATTTCATCTAGATCTTCTTTAGATAAAACCTTACCTCGATCGTATTCTTTTAAATCATTCCATTGAAATTCTTTTGAAGACCAATCATTCATCCCCAAATCTAAATCTAAAAGAACTATTACGGGAGTCTGATACCTTTCGGCTAGATCAAAAGCTTCTACTGCAAACTCAAAACATTCCTTAGGATCAGAAGGGATTAGCATTATATGCTTTGTATCTCCATGAGAAGCATAAGCACAACTTAAAAGATCAGATTGTTGAGTTCTTGTAGGCATTCCAGTTGATGGCCCACCTCTTTGGACATTAAATAGAACTGCAGGAACTTCTGCAAAGTAAGCTAAACCAATGAATTCACTCATCAAAGATACACCTGGTCCACTTGTAGCTGTAAAAGCTCTTGCGCCATTCCAATTAGCTCCTATGGTCATTCCCATTGCAGCTAATTCATCTTCTGCTTGAATAAAAGCATATTTGTTTTTATCGGTCCCTACCTCAACTCGAAACTTTTCACTATATTTATCAAAAGATTCTGCTAAAGAAGTTGATGGAGTAATAGGATACCAAGCACAGACAGTTGCTCCACCATAAACGCAACCAAGGCCAGCAGCATCATTACCACTTGTTAATATCAAACCTTCAGTTTTATTAGAATTCTTAACCTTGATTTCACAAAATTCTTTAAAGTTATCTTCTGCATACTTATATCCTATGTTTAAGGCCTTTACATTTGGTTCTATAAGTTTTTCCTTGCCTTTAAATTGTTCTTCTATAAGAACAATGTAAATCTCTTTATCCATTTCTAATATAGAAGCTAATAATCCAACATAACCCAAATTCTTAAACAATAATCTTTGTTTAGGATTACTAAATTCTTGGACACATAATTTGGTTAGGGGTATTTCTATAATATTTATATCATCTCTTCCAAAATCTCTTTTCCACGAGGAGTCGTAAATCAAATAACCACCTTGTTTTAAATCAGCAACATCTTGTCTATAAGATTGAGGGTTCATAGCAACAGCTATATCTATGCCTTCTCTTCTGCCTAAGTATCCTTTCTCGTTTACTCTAACCTCAAACCAAGTTGGTAAACCTTGAATATTAGAAGGAAATATATTTTTAGGACTAACAGGAATACCAGATCTAAAGACTCCTTTTGCAAACGTTTGGTTAGCACTCGCAGACCCTGATCCGTTTACGTTAGCAAACTTAATAACAAAATCATTAATAGAAGATATCTTGCTCATGAGTAAACTTTTGCTTCCTGATAAAGAAAATTCTGCATATCCCATGCGCCGGTAGGGCATCTCTCAGCACAAAGACCGCAATGAAGGCAGACATCCTCGTCTTTAACCATAACCCTAGATGTTTGCTCTAATTCTTCTGATACCAATATCTCTTGATTCAAATTTATAGCAGGTATTCTGAGACTATTTCTTAGATTCTCTTCAGCGTCATTTTGGATAAAATTAATACAGTCAGTAGGGCATATATCAACACAAGCATCACATTCAATGCATAGATCTTCGGAAAAGACGGTTTGTATATCACAGTTAAGACATCTTTGAGCTTCTTCGAGCGCCATTTTTTCATCAAAACCAAGCTCAACTTCCATCTTTAGATCTTTTAAAGATTCTTTTTGATCTGCATGCGGCACTAAAAATCTTCTTGCTTGAGAAATATCATTATCATAGGACCATTCATGAACTCCCATTTTTTGACTTACAAGAGTGGTTGATGGTTCTGGTCTTTCATACAAATCTTCGTTTTGACAGAATTTGTCTATAGAAATAGCTGCTTGATGTCCGTGAGCAGCAGCCCAAATAATATTCTCTGGTCCCCAGGCAGCATCTCCTCCGAAGAAAACTTTAGGATTTGTTGATTGGAACGTAACCTTATCGACTATAGGCATATCCCATTCTCCAAACTCTATTCCACAATCTCTTTCTATCCATTCGAATGCATTATCTTGACCTATAGCAACTAATACATCATCACATTCAAAAATAACAGGGTCTTCTCCAGTGGGGACCAAAGATCTTTTTCCATTTTCATCAAATACCGCTTCTACTTTTTCAAATTCCATGCCTACCAGTTTATGATCTCTGATAATAAATTTCTTAGGAACATGATTGTCATGTATGGGTATTCCTTCACCCATAGCATCTTCAATTTCCCATTCAGAAGCTTTCATTTGATCAAAAGGACTTCTAACGGTAACTTTTACTTGTTCAGCTCCAAGTCTTATAGATGTTCTGCAACAATCCATAGCAGTATTACCCCCACCCAATACAATCACTTTTTTACCAATGGATTTTGTATGTTCAAACGCAATACTTGTAAGCCAATCTATGCCTATGTGAATATTTTTTTCTGCTTCTTGTCTTCCATCAATCTTTATATCTCTTCCTTTTGGAGCTCCTGTTCCAACAAAAATAGCATCAAAGTTTTCTTCTAAGAGATTTGTCATGCTCGTAATTTCAGAGTTAAAAATTGTTTTAATTCCCAAATTTAAAACTTGGTTCACTTCTTCATCTAGTACTTCTTCCGGCAATCTGAAAGAAGGGATATTTGTTCTCATCAGCCCCCCAGCCTTTCCATCCCTTTCAAAAAGGGTACATTCATATCCCATCATTACTAAATCTCTAGCTACGGTTAAAGAAGCTGGGCCGCCTCCAATAAGTGCAACTTTTTTTCCATTACTTGCTTCAACTTGAGGTATAAGACTTGCTATGTCATCCTTATAGTCATAGGTAACCCTTTTCAGTCTACAGATAGCTACAGCTTTTTCATGAGTTCTTGTTCTTCTACATGCCGGCTCACAAGGGCGATCACAAGTTCTCCCTAAAATACCAGGAAAGACGTTTGACTCCCAATTAAGCATATAAGCTTCGTTATAGTTTCCTTGGGCAATTTGTCTAATGTATTCAGGTACAGGTGTATGAGCTGGACAAGCATGTTGGCAATCTACTACTTTATGATAGTACTGAGGGTTTGATGTATCAGTAGGAGGTACAAACTCTTCAACATTAGGAATAATCTTTTGTTCTTCTTCTAGTCCTTTTGCTCTATCAATCTTATTTCTTAGTTGGTCTACAACTTCCCATCTAAGGTCTTGAGCTGTTTTTAAGTCATGCGTTTTTAAGGATTTTCTAAGGTCATAACCTAACTTTTCCTTTAAATCTTTAGGTACAGCTAATTTAACCCACCAAGTATTGTACCTTTTAAAAAGGTATCTAGTGTCCATATTACTCATAGTTTAGGTATTATCTCCATATCCCCAATTTCTATATGGTACATAAAAAAACCTTATTTGCTAGTATTTTATAGGAATTTAAGAAATAAAACTTAATTTTTTATAGTTTTAAAGGTACATGTACCTCTTTATTAATAATAGTTTACTATCTATTCTTGACAAATTTAGTCAGGAATCTATAATTTAACTAATGAATCTAACTACTAAGGGAAAATACGCAGTAACTGCTGCTCTAGATCTAGCAATTAATGAAAACGATACTTCGTTTTCAAAGATTGCTGACGTAGCTAAAAGACAGTCTATACCCTCATCCTATCTAGAGCAGATTTTCAATCACCTTAGGAAAGCTGATATTTTAACTGCTTCGAGAGGACCCAAAGGTGGGTTTAAGCTATCTAGGTCTAGCGAAGACATTATGATAGGAGAGATTATAACTGCTGTTGAAAAAAGAATGGATGCAACACAATGCTCTGGAGAAGGAATCTGTAATGCTGGATCTAAATGTGTGGCGCATAACTTGTGGACTGAATTAAATGAAAATATAAATAGTTTTTTAATGAATAAATCTCTAAGAGATGTCTTGAATTCAAGAAAAGATGGTCCTTTGGCAAAAGAAAATTTTTTAATAGCTACTGGTTAAGCGAATATGAAATTACCAATTTACTTAGATTATGCTTCAACTACTCCAGTAGATCCGCGAGTAATAGAAAAGATGCAAGACTGTTTGTCTATGGAAGGGAATTTTGGAAATCCGGCATCTAGATCTCATGCTTTTGGGTGGAAGGCTGAAGAGGCAACTGAACAGGCAAGACAACATGTAGCTGATTTAGTTAATTGTGATACCCGAGAAATCGTGTGGACTTCAGGAGCAACGGAATCTGATAATCTAGCTATAAAAGGATCTGCAAGATTTAATAAATCTAAAGGTAATCATATTATTACTTCAAAAATAGAGCATAAAGCTGTTTTGGATAGTTGTAGGCAGTTAGAAACAGAAGGCTTTGAAGTGACTTATTTAGACCCCACGAATAGAGGCATAATAACTACTGATATGGTTTCTGATGCTATAACAAAAGAAACCATCCTAGTTTCATTAATGCACCTAAATAATGAAATTGGAGTTATTAATGATATACAAGAGATTGGAAATATAACTAGAGAAAGGGGCATTATTTTTCATGTAGATGCTGCTCAAAGCACTGGAAAGCTTCCTATAGATCTAGCTTCTTTAAATGTAGATTTGATGTCTTTTTCAGCTCACAAAACCTATGGCCCGAAAGGAATAGGAGCTCTTTATGCGGGCAGGAAACCCAGAGTTAGGTTAAAAGCTCAAATACATGGAGGAGGACACGAAAGAGGTATGCGGTCAGGAACTTTAGCCACTCACCAGATAGTAGGTATGGGCGAAGCTTTTAGAATTGCTAAAACCGATATGGAGTCCGATAAAGAAAGAATTCAATCTTTAAGAGATAAGCTCTGGAATGGTTTGCAGGACATGGAAGAAGTGTATTTAAATGGAGACGAAGAATTAAGGGCTGCTGGTTTCTTGAATGTAAGTTTTAACTACGTTGAAGGTGAGTCTCTAATAATGGCATTAAAGGATATCGCGGTCTCTTCTGGATCGGCTTGCACCTCTGCCAGTTTAGAGCCTTCATATGTTTTAAGAGCCTTGGGCTTAAAAGATGAGTTAGCTCACAGTTCAATCAGGTTTGGAATAGGTCGTTTCACCAATGAAGAAGAGGTAGAATACACTATCGAACTGGTTAGGGACTCTGTTGAAAAATTAAGAAAACTTTCTCCTTTGTGGGATATGTATAAGGATGGAGTAGATCTAGATTCAGTGGAATGGATGGCAACGTAACGTGTTTATATAAGAGGGAAATATGGCATATAGTAAAAAAGTAATAGATAAATTTGAAAGTACATTAAATGAACCAGAAAAAAATAG
Organism: uncultured Gammaproteobacteria bacterium; assembly: GCA_913042085.1. Classification (GTDB taxonomy): domain Bacteria; phylum Pseudomonadota; class Gammaproteobacteria; order Magnimaribacterales; family Magnimaribacteraceae. The sequence continues at coordinate 34,319 of CAJWKH010000004.1, forward strand.
TGTTGGCAGATGGAACCCTTCCGATACTGATATTGGTACTGGAATGGTTGGAGCTCCTGCATGTGGAGATGTTATGAGGTTGCAAATAAAGTGCAAACCTAATAATAATAGTCATGTCATCAGCGATGTTAAATTTAAAACTTATGGATGTGGTTCAGCAATTGCGTCCTCCAGTGAGCTTGTAGACATGCTTATAGGAAAGACGCTTGAGGAAGCAAGAGAGATAAAAAATAAAGATATTGCTAATGCTTTAGATTTGCCACCTATCAAGATTCATTGCTCAGTTTTAGCAGAAGACAGCATTCATAAGGCAATAGAGGATTACGAATCTAAGACATAAATTAATGAGTAGTTCTTCACCAGTATCTTTTGATCCAAACAGCTTTTCATTAACTGATACAGCTGTAGATCATTTCTCAAGCAGTCTTGCTAATAAAGATTATTTAGGAGTAAGGTTTTCTGTGCTTGAAGCTACAGGCTGTTCTGGTTATACATATGAATTGGATTATGTGAATGAGAAAGGTCCTGAAGATGTTATTTTTACCTTTGAAGGTGTTTCAGTTTATATAGACAAAGACTCTTTTAAGTTTCTTAAAGGAACGAAGATTGATTTCTCAGTTGACGGAGCCAATGAAGGTCTTAAATTCTTAAATCCTAATGTAAGCGCAGTTTGTGGCTGCGGTGAGAGTTTCGAAGTAGATACATAACTCTATCCTAAATGACTGTAATCAAAGTAAAGCCTCATAAGGAGCTTTGTCCTGATGGAGCAGTTCTTGAGGCAAAACCAGGCCAAACGGTAGCAGAAGTCCTTTTAGAGAATGACGTAAAGATAGAACATGCTTGTGAATTATCTTGTGCTTGCACAACTTGCCATGTGATTGTGAGGAAAGGTTTTAATTCGTTAGATTTTGCCAGCGAAGAAGAGGAAGATATGCTTGATAAGGCTTGGGGCTTAGAAGCGGAATCTAGGCTTAGCTGCCAAGCAGTAGTTGAAAGTGATGAGTTAGAGATAGAACTACCAAAATACACTATTAATATGGTTTCTGAGGAACACTAACATGCTCTGGACAGAAGTAAGTGAAATATCGATAGAGCTCTACGAAAACCACCCAGACGTTGACCCTCGATACATTCTATTTACTGACCTGCATAACTTAGTCATAAACTTAGAAGGTTTTAATGATGATCCAACCAAGAGTAACGAAAGAATTTTAGAAGCTATCCAAATGAATTGGATTGAAGAGTTAAACTAACTATTACAAATATTTGTACGTATAATGCGCATTTTTTAAAATAAGGAAAAGTATGGCTTTAGAAAAGACACTTTCAATCATTAAACCAGACGCAATCTCTAAAGGTTTTGCAGAAGAGATCTGTAAAAGGCTTGAAGATGCAGGATTAAAGATTGCCTCAAAGAAATCTTTACATTTAACCGAGGAAGAAGCTGAAGGTTTTTATATAGAACATAAAGGAAAGCCCTTTTTCCCAGACCTAATAACTTTCATGACTTCAGGGCCTATTCAAGTTCAAATACTTGAAGGTGATAATGCAATTGTTAAGTATAGAGAGGTTATGGGGAACACGAACCCTAAAGAAGCTGATCCAGGAACTTTAAGAGCTGACTTTGCTGATTCAATAGATGCAAATGCAGTCCATGGATCTGACTCTGAGAAGTCTGCAGAAAGAGAAATCCTTTATTTCTTTTCTAATTAAAATTCGATTTAAAGATTTCTTTCTTGTAGTTAACATTAAAGAATTAATTTTGATGATAAAATGATATATAAAGAGGATTTATCTAACAGATATAGATAACCTCCGTTTATCAATTGCCATTAGAAGATACTGTGAACTTCCAAAACCAAATCGATAGGAGAAAGTCTCGCCAAATTATGGTTGGTAATGTGGCTGTAGGAGGTGACGCTCCTATTTCAGTACAAAGCATGACAAATACTTTGACCACTGACGTAAAGGCAACCTTAAAACAAATTGAGCAATTACAAGATAGCGGAGCAGATATCGTGAGAGTCTCGGTGCCTGATCAAGAATCAGCTGATGCATTTAAAAAAATAAAAAAAAGCGCAACCGTACCTTTGGTAGCAGATATACATTTTGACTACATGATGGCCTTAGAAGCTATTAAAGGTAAAGCTGATTGTATAAGAATCAATCCAGGGAATATTGGTAAAGAAGAAAAGATAAAAGAAGTTATTTCAGCTGCAAAAGATAATGCTGTTCCTATAAGAGTAGGTGTTAATGCTGGATCTTTAGAAAGAAAGCTTCAAATTAAATATGGAGAACCAACGCCTGATGCACTTGTTGAATCAGCTTTAAGTCACATAAACATTCTACAAAAATTAAATTTTGAAGATTTTAAATTAAGTATTAAAGCTTCAGATGTATTTATGACCATAGAAAGTTATAGAAAAATATCCAAACTTATCGATCAACCACTTCATTTGGGTATTACCGAGGCAGGCGGTTATAGGTCTGGAACCGTTAAGTCTTCGGTGGGCTTAGGATCCCTTCTTTTAGAAGGTATAGGAGACACAATAAGAATTTCTCTAGCTTCAGACCCAGTCGATGAGGTCAAAGTAGGATGGGACATCTTAAAAAGTCTAAAAATTAGATCTAGGGGTATAAACTTTATAGCATGCCCTAGTTGCTCGAGAATGAATTTTGATGTGATAGGCACTATGAATAAATTAGAGTCTAGATTAGATGATATAAAAGAAGACTTAGACGTAGCTGTAATAGGTTGTTACGTGAATGGCCCTGGGGAATCTAAGCATACAAATATAGGTGTAACCGGTGGGTCCCCTAAGAATTTAATTTATATTGATGGGAAACCTGACCATAAGATAGATAGTACTGAACTTGCAGAACACCTAGAAGGTCTAATAAGAGATAAAATAGAGAAAATTAAAGAACAAGATAATAATCTAATTTTAAAAAGTTAACTCATGTCAAAGATTACAACACTTAGAGGAATGAATG
>CAJWKH010000005.1 GCA_913042085.1 uncultured Gammaproteobacteria bacterium
AATCTGAAATGCCTGCATTGATGAAATTAAGAGAAAGATATGCGGCAGAACAACCACTAAAAGGTGCAAAAATTCTTGGCTGCATTCATATGACTATCCAAACAGCAGTCCTTATAGAGACGCTAACTGCTTTAGGGGCAGAGGTAAGATGGTCGGGTTGTAATATTTTTTCAACGCAAGATCATGCGGCGGCAGCGATAGCAGATTCTGGTGTACCGGTTTTTGCGTGGAAAGGTCAAACAGAAGAAGAATTCAACTGGTGCATCGAACAAACAATATTATCTGAAGGTAAGCCTTGGGATGCAAATATGATTCTAGATGACGGAGGAGACTTAACAGCGATGGCGCATGAGAAATATCCTGAAATATTAGAAGCCATTCACGGCATAACCGAAGAAACAACCACAGGTGTAGTCAGACTTAATGAAATGATAGAAAAAGGTGAGTTAAAAGTTCCTGCAATAAACGTTAATGACTCTGTTACTAAATCTAAAAATGACAACAAGTACGGTACTAGACATAGCCTTAATGATGGGATTAAAAGAGGAACAGATATGTTCTTAGCTGGAAGAAAAGCTCTAGTCATTGGATACGGTGATGTTGGTAAAGGCTCGGCCCAAAGCTTAAAGCAGGAGGGAATGGTTGTCCGTGTTACCGAAATTGACCCCATATGTGCAATGCAGGCTTGTATGGATGGGTATGAAGTAGTTTCACCCTATATAGATGGTTTAAACAATAATGATGAAAAGTCTATAAACAAAGACCTATTGGAAGACACAGATTTAATTGTGACAACTACAGGAAATTATAAAGTTTGTGATAAGCATATGTTAAAAGCTCTAAAGAGAGGAGCTGTGGTCTGTAACATAGGCCATTTTGATACTGAGATAGACACTCAATTCATGAGAGAAGAATGGGCTTGGGAAGAAGTGAAACCTCAGGTTCATAAAATCTTCAGAGACACCAAAGCAGACGGATCACCCAATCAAGATAGTGAAGATTATTTGATTCTCCTTTCTGAAGGAAGATTGGTTAATCTAGGAAATGCAACCGGTCACCCCTCAAGAATAATGGATGGGTCTTTTGCAAACCAAGTCTTAGCTCAAATGTATTTGTATGAACAGAAGTTTGCCCAAGTAAATGATGAAGATACAAAGAAAGAGCTGATCAAAGTTGAGGTACTTCCTAAAAAACTAGATGAGGAAGTTGCTTCATATATGGTAGAAGGTTTTGGAGGAGTAATGACAAAATTATCTTCAGAACAGGCTGATTATATAAACGTTCCTGAAGAAGGACCTTTTAAATCTGATATTTATAAATATTAAGATGTAATTGTAAGGAGGAAAACTCAAAAAACTTAAGTTTTCCACAAAAGGTCATGGCAAAGAATAAAGATAAAACAAACCCTTTGTGGGGTGGGAGATTTGGAGAAGGGGCTAGTAGCTTAACTCAGTCTTACACTGCTTCTATAGATATTGACAAAAAACTTTATGAAGTAGATATAAAAGGGTCTATTGCATACGCAGAGGCGCTGAAAGAAGCCAAGGTAATTAGTCCAAAAGAACTCCAAAAAATTAAAAAAGGCTTGGTAAAGATTCTTGCCGAAATAGAAAGTGGAAAGTTTGAATGGAAAGAAAGCCTAGAAGACGTGCACATGAACATTGAATCAGCTTTAGCAAAAAAAGCAGGAAACGCTGCTAAAAAACTACATACGGGCAGGTCTAGAAACGACCAAGTTGCAACTGATTTGAAAATGTACTTAAACGTAAAGATAGATGAGGCTTTACAAAATATTACTTCTGTACAAAAGGACATAATCAAACAGGCTGAGAAACACATATCTTCTGTTATGCCTGGTTTCACTCACCTACAAATAGCTCAACCTGTCACTTTCGGACATCACTTGATGGCCTGGCATGAGATGTTGGAAAGAGACTACTCAAGATTGGTTGACGCAAAAAATAGAATGAGCGTAATGCCTTTGGGTTCTGCCGCCTTGGCTGGATCAAGGTATAAAATTAATAGAAGCCTTTTAGCTAAAAAACTTGGCTTTCAAAGTTTATCTAGAAACTCTATTGACGCCGTAAGTGATAGAGACTTTGTAATAGAAACAGCCTCCACACTTTCTATACTTGGTGTTCACTTATCAAGAATTTGCGAAGAAATTGTTTTATGGTCTTCTTCGCAATTTGAATATGTTTACTTATCTGATGAGGTTTGTACTGGGTCTTCAATTATGCCTCAAAAAAAGAATCCTGATGTTGCAGAACTAATAAGAGGTGGCTCTTCAAAGACTATAGCCAATCTAATGGGCTTATTGTCTTTAATGAAGAATCTACCTCTCTCTTACAACAGAGACTTACAAGAAGACAAAGACTTTATTTTTAGAAGTATAGATTATTCTAATGATAGCCTAGTTTTACTTGGCCTTTTGATTAAAGGCATGAAAGCAAATACAAAAAAAATGGAAGCCGATTGTAAGCTTGGACAAATTACTGCTACAGATTTAGCGGACTACCTTGTGGACAAGTCTATGCCTTTCAGAAAAGCTCATGAAACTGTAGGGAAGATAGTGGCACACGCTGAATCTAAGGGAGTGCAAATATTTGAATTAGAAATTTCAGAATTAAGGAAGTTTTCTAAATTAATCTCCGAAGATGTAAGTTCTTATTTAGATCCCGTGAAATCAATTAATTCTAGAAAACTTGTTGGAGGAACAGCCCCCTCTCAGGTAAGAAAAGAAATAAATTTTGCAAAAAAAGTTTTAGCAAAAAGGTAGGCCGATGAAACCTCTACTATTTACATTAATAATAACTTTTTTAGCCGTTGGCTTTACTGCTTGCGGCAATAAGGTTCCATTAAGTCTGCCTAATGAATCAGAAATTAGTCTAAATAGTCATGGAAGGATTTAACGAAAAAGAAGGGCAATTATACGTAGACGATTTGCCTATCTCTGAAATTGCGGATAAATATAGCACCCCTGCATTTATCTATTCAGCTTCTCTAATAAGAAATAATTACAATAAATACGCTAACGCCTTAACAGAAGGTGACTTAATTTGTTATGCGGTTAAAGCCAACTCTAATATTCATATACTTAAAGAGCTTGTAAAATTGGGTTCTGGATTTGATGTAGTTTCTGGTAACGAGTTAAAACGCTGCATCAAAGCGGGTGCAGATCCGAAAAAAATAGTCTTTTCAGGTGTAGCTAAATCTGCAGAAGATATTGAGCAAGCAATAAATGAAGGAATCCTTTCTATTAATATAGAATCAGAAGACGAATTTGATCGCATAGTTAATATATCTAAAGCTTTAGATAAACAGGTTCAATGTTCAATCAGAATAAATCCAGACATTCCGACCGGCTCTCATAAATACATTGAAACTGGACTTAAAACTTCGAAGTTTGGTGTGGATACTGAAACGCTAAGCATTATTTCTTCGAAAGCAAAAACCACGCCTTTAATTAAACTTTCAGGTATAGCCTGTCACATTGGATCTCAAATTTCTGATAACAGCTTAATCATGAAAAGCTTGGAACATTTATTAGAGGCTCATAAATTGTTAACGAATGATGGGCATGAAATAAATTTCTTAGATATCGGAGGGGGCTTAGGTATAACTTATAAAGAAGAAGATCCTGGAGACCCTGAATCTTTAATTGCTGAAATCTCTAATGAAATAAGAGCATTAAATCTAAATATTGTATTAGAACCAGGAAGATCGATAACAGGAAAAGCGGGTGTTTTAATTGCAAAGGTTGAATATCTAAAATTAACTGAATACAAAAATTTTGCGATTATAGATGCAGGCATGAACGATTTAATGCGACCAGCACTTTACGATGCTTGGCACACAGTAAAAGAAATACAAAAAAGCGATTCAGATAAAAGAATATATGAGTTAGTGGGTCCTGTTTGTGAAAGTGCAGATGTATTAGCTAAAGACAGAGAATTGGTCATTTCACAAGGGGATTTAATTGCATTTATGGATGTTGGCGCTTACGGTTCTGTAATGAGTTCAAATTACAATTCTAGACTAAAAGTACCTGAAATAATGATTGATGGCTCTTCTCTAAGGCTGATCAAAAAAAGGGAAAGTTTCGAGGACTCAATTGCTCTTGAAAGCGATTTATAAACCATGGAACTGAACCTTTATATCTATTCTGGTTTAGGAAACATCATTGCATTGGTAGACCTACTAAGAGAAGATCTAAGTCTCTCTCCAGAAGAGGTTGTGAAGATTGCTGAGTTGGAAGGAGTGGAATTTGATCAACTGATAAGCATTCTTCCTCCAGAAAGCCCTGACGTGGATTTGTCTGCAGAAATATATAACGCAGATGGATCAATAGCCAAAAACTGTATAAACGGCGCAAGGTGCCTTACTAAATTTGTAATTGATGAAGAGTTGATTGCTAAAAATGAATTATCAGTTACTACTTTAGGGGGTTTATGGAGTTTAAAGACCCATCAAGACGGAGAGTATTCTGTTAAATTCACAAACCCCAACAATCTTGAAATAAAAAATAATTTACCTCCAGAAACTACTAACCATAAACATATTATCTCGGTTGAAGGAAATGAAATAGAGATAGGGGTAATTGATTTAGGAAACCCTCATGCAGTTAGTTTTGAAGAAATGGTTGACGGTATATCTTTAAAATATCTAGGGGAAGCATTACAAAACAGTGACTGGTTTCCTGAAGGGGTTAATTTTGGTGTAGGTAAAATTATTTCTAGTAACGAAATAGATCTAAGAGTATACGAAAGAGGTGCAGGAGAAACTTTGGCTTGTGGAAGTGGTGCTTGTGCTGCAGCCCTGATTGCCATACAAGATAAAACTATTGAAACCCCGGTTAAAGTGAACTTTGAGAAAGGAAGTATATTTATAGATTACAATATAGAAAATAAAGAAATAATAGCTAAAGGTGAGGCTGAGTTTATTAAACAAATAAACGTAACGATACAATGACCAAGAAATCTCTAAACGAGAAAGAAGTAGAACAATTTCTTTTACTTAACCCAGATTTCCTTTCTAAAAATTCACACATATTAAACGCTCTTGAGATTGTGCATGAAACTGGGGGCGCAGTTTCTTTAATTCAAAAACAGGTTGAATTATTGAGGGAGAACTATAACTCCACATCAAATAATCTATTAGGACTAATAGAAATAGCTAAAAATAACGAAAACATCTTTTTAAGAACTAAGGATCTAATTTTAGATCTAATCTTATGTAAAAATGCTGTAGATATAATTTCACTTACCGAAAGGCGCTTTGAAGGGAAGTTCCAAGCTGACAAATGTAAATTAATATTCTTTAGAGAGAACACCAACCTTCCAAAAGGAAGAGTTGTGGATCCCAAAGAAGCTTATGGGGTTTTTGGTAAAAAATATAACGCCATCGATATATATTGTGGTCCAGTAAATAAAAAAGAATCAGATTATATTTTTAAGAAGAAATCGGGAATCTTGGAATGTGTTTTAGTTCCTATAAAGAGCCCAGATTGTCCAGGATTACTAGCGCTTGGTTCAAAAAAAGAAGGCGTCTACTCTAAAGACTATGATTCTATGTTTCTTGAATTCATCGCTCAAGTTTTAGCTAATCTTCTAGAAAGAAATAACTACTAAATGCTAAAAGAAAAGATAAATGATTTCTTGTCTTATCTAGAGACAGTAAAGCAACTTTCAAACAACACCACCAATAGTTACAGAAGAGATTTAGATAAATTTTCAGATTTTTTATCTGATTCTGATATCAAGTCTTGGCAGGAAGTTAAAGAGAGCGAAGTACGCTCTTACGTTAACAAAGAAAGGAGAAGAGGGTTAAGCCCCAGAAGTATTCAGAGGGTCCTCTCTTCATACAGAAGCTTTTTCAATTACCTTCTGCAAGAAAGGGTTATAGATAAGAGTCCAGCGGAAAATATTAGCTCGCCTAAATCACCCAGCCTTTTACCCAAGGCAATGGATGCGGATCTAGTTCAAAGACTATTGGACTTTAAACCCGAAGGGATGTTTGAAGTGAGAGATAAAGCCATGGCAGAACTGTTGTATTCTTCAGGACTAAGGTTATCTGAACTATGTGATTTAGATTTAATTAGTTTAGATATTAAAGAGCGTATCTGTAGGGTTGTGGGAAAAGGAAAAAAAACAAGAGACGTACCTGTTGGTAAAAAAGCTATACAGTCAATTAGGGATTGGATGCTCTATAGGAAAGAGTTAATAGAATCTAAGCAAACAGAAACTGAAGCTCTTTTCTTAAATAACAAAGGTAAAAGAATTTCGCCAAGGTCCGTTCAACTTAGACTAGAAAAGTTATGCGTAATGAGAGGACTACCGGGAATTAACCCACATATGCTTAGACATTCCTTCGCTAGCCATGTTCTAGAATCTAGCGGGGACTTAAGAGCCATACAAGAAATGCTCGGTCATTCGGATATAGGAACCACTCAGATCTATACAAAATTAGACTTTCAACACTTATCTAAGGTTTATGATCAATCTCATCCTAGGGCCAAGAAGGGAAAAGATAATGACCATTAAATCTATTTCATTTGATCTTGATGACACTCTTTGGCCTTTGATGCCAAACATCATGAAGGCTGAAGAGGTTACAAATGCATGGATTAAAGAAAACTATCCTGGAACTGCCATACTCTTAGGCACTAAAGATGTAATAGAAATAAGGGATAAATTGATAAGAAACAACCCTAATCTAATGAATCAACTATCGGATTTAAGAAGATTGATGTTTTATGAATTAAATATGAGAGCCGGATACGGAAAAGAAGAATCTGAAAATATGGCAGAAAAGGCTTTTGAAATATATTTCAAAGGTAGAAATACAGTAACTTTTTATGAGGGAGTGATTGAAACTCTTGAATTACTTAAGAACGTTTATTCGCTTGGCGTCGTAACAAATGGAAACGCAGATCTTAAAGTTATAGGAATAGATAATTTATTTGATTATATATTTTCAGCGGCAGACTTAAACGCGCACAAACCAGATCCAATTATGTTTGAAGCTGTTATAGATAAAACGGGCTTGAAAGCCAATGAAATTTGTCACGTAGGAGATCATCCTATAAACGATGTACAAGGAAGCTTTGATTGTGGAATAAATCCTATTTGGTTTAATGAATCTGGAAGTGAGTGGCCAATAAAAGAAATCTCAGTAGTGGAATTTTCGAAATGGAATGAGTTTGTATCGGTATTGGAAAAAAATTTCTAAAGGCTATCTAGCATATACTGAACAGCAGCAGTTAATTCTTCGTCCGCACAATCCATACACATGCCCATAGGAGGCATGCCATTCAGACCGTTTTTAACTTGTTCTGTTAAATGCTCAATTCCTTCATCGGGCCTGCTTCCCCAAGAAGATAAATCTGCAAACTTAGGTGCACCGGCTAATCCTATACTATGACAAGTTGCACAGGCATTATTATAAACCTCTTCTCCAGACCTTATTCCTGAAGCTGGAGATGCTACTGCTGTCACAACTGCTTTAGCGCACTCTTCTCCCTCTACGCAAACTGATCCAACAGGAGCTATTCTTTTTTCAATAGCTTTCTTAGCTTCAGAAGCACCTAAACTAAGGATAAAAGTTGTAAATATTATTAAGAATAACCTTTGATATTTCATATATTTAATATTAGTAAGTCAGGCCACGCGTATTATAAAGCAAGTAATTTCCTTAGTCTTGTTCGAATTAAACTAAATTTAAAAAGCCGGTATATCTGTTTGTGTTCTACCTAGAATTAGAGCATGGATGTCGTTGGTGCCTTCGTAAGTATTTACCACCTCTAAATTTACCATATGACGCATAATAGGATATTCATCAGAAATTCCATTTCCTCCTAACATGTCTCTTGCGTGTCTAGCTATGTCTAAGGCTTTCCCAGTTGAGTTTCTTTTGATCAAAGAAATCAACTCAGGCGAAATATTATTATCATCCATCAATTGTCCAGCCCTATAACAGCCTTGTAGGCCTATGCTTATATCTGTCTGCATGTCAGCTAGCTTAAGTTGAATAAGTTGATTGGCACCTAAAGGCTTATCAAATTGCTTTCTGTCCATTACGTAATCCCTTGCAGTATGCCAACAGGTCTCAGCAGCGCCTAAAGCTCCCCATGAAATACCGTACCTTGCGTTGTTTAAGCAGCTGAAAGGTCCTTTCAAGCCTTCTACGTTAGGCAACATTTGATCTTCACTTACAAAAACCTCTTCCATTACTATTTGTCCGGTTATTGAAGCCCTTAAAGCTAACTTGCCTTCTATCTTTGGAGCACTTAGCCCCTCCATCCCTTTCTCAAGTATGAATCCTTTAATTTTTCCCTCATCGTTTTTTGCCCAAATAACAAAAACATCTGCGATAGGACTATTAGAAATCCACATTTTTGCTCCAGAAATAGAGTAACCTCCTTTCACGCTCTTAGCTCTTGTAATCAAACCTCCTGCGTCAGAACCGTAATCAGGTTCAGTTAATCCAAAGCACCCGATTGATTCTCCAGTGGCAAGGGCTGGCAAATATTTTTCTTTTTGTTCTTCTGAGCCAAACTCGTAAATTGGATACATAACCAAGGAGGATTGAACACTCATCATAGAACGGTAACCCGAATCTACCCTTTCTATCTCTCTAGCGATAAGGCCATAACTCATGTAATCAACACCAGGGCAGTCATAACCATGAATAGTTGAACCCAAAAGACCTAAAGAACCCATTTCTTTAAAGATATTTGAATCAGTTTCCTCTTTTCTAAAAGCCTCCCTAACTCCAGGCAAAAGCTTTTCTTGACCAAACTGATGAGCAGTGTCTCGGACTAAACGTTGATCGTCTGTTAGTTGCTGTTCTAATAGAAAGGGGTCTTTCCAATTTATTGATTTCCAGGAATTTCCTGCCATAAATACTCCGCTTAGCTTTTAAAGAAAGTCGATCATATCAGGGCTAATGTATTAATAAAATAGAAATAAGAAGCATATAATCCCTAATGGGCTAGTAGCTCAGCTAGGATAGAGCGTCTGCCTCCGGAGCAGAAGGTCACAGGTTCAAATCCTGTCTAGCCCATTCAATTTAATATAAACTCTATTGGTAATGAAGGAATTATTCTTAATTCTAGGAATGTTGATTTTTGGTTTTTATGCCTTGTCTTATATTGTAATGTGGATGGTAGTTTTAATAGGTTCTATTTTTAGCGAAAACATCTATTCGAACATTCAAGGCTTTATGTCTACTTTAACTGGAGAGGATGTTGTTGGTTTCTTAGTCTTAACTCAAGTTACTATCGTGCCTATACTCTCAGGTTGGTTATCAATATTTTTATATAAAAAATATAAAAATCTTTCAGTAAATAACTGAACAGGCAATTTCTTTAAAGAGCCTATATCAAGCTTTATGGACCAGTAAATATATCTGCTGGGAAGGTTCCGGAGTCAGTATCCCCTTTCAAGTCATCCTGATATTTTTTATCTGTTTCATTAGAAAAGAATTTATTATCAACATCACCTATAAAATAAAATGGTTGCTCCATTTGCTTGGCACTTGCTCTAAAAGGCATGCAAATGGCTATAGCTTTTGAGCCTATATTAACAGCATGGTACTCCATAGCATCTGGACTGAATCCCAACTCAGAAACAGCTTCAAACAATTCTTCTTCAGATCCTACATTTAGAACATAACCTAAATAATCTAATTTGTTTGTTCTCTTAATTGAGCGAAAAATAAAGTCTCTAGTCATACCTCTCATACCTTAATCATATATCTTTAAATTACTTTAAATTAACAGGTTTTTATTTTAATTGATGTAAATCAATATTCTTTATTTAGATAAGTAGTAATTTTACATTTTCGTATTAATAAAAGAGAAGAAATGAGAGAGAAATGGCAAAAAGAGGATATTTTAGCGTTAAAAAGACTGGCCATTGTAGCCTCTGTCTGTATGGGTTTTTGGATAGTATTGCTAGGGTTTTCATTATTCTTAGGAAATTTGTATGGGTAAGGTTGATAAAAAGGAGCTAGAATTAAAATTAAGAGCCTCTAAACTACGCCTTTATAAATTGGAAGACGAGCATGGACTGAATTTTTGGACTGGAAGTAAAAGGGATATTGATGCCTTAAAGGCAGAGATCTACGATTTAGAAGAAATAATAAAAGAATTATGATGTTAGAACTTAAAGAAGTATCAAATATTAAACAAGCGCCTCCTCTTTGTAAGGTCTGTAGTTACAAACATATGTGCATGCCAGAGAAGATAGTTAATGAGATTTTAATCAATGAAAATGTGAATGAAATTGTGAGAACTATCTCTCTACAAAAATCTTTTAACAAAGGAGAGATGATTTATAGCCAAGGTGACAGCTTTTCATCGATTTATGTTGTTAGGTCTGGATGCGTGCAAACTTACAGTTTAGACGAAAAAGGTGAAGAGTTAGTAGAGGGCATCTTTTACCCAGGAGAATTTTTAGCACTTGATTGTATTTCTTTTAAGAGGTATTCACACTTTGCTTTAGCTAGAGAAAACTCTGATCTGTGTAAAATAAACTATCATGAATTAGAGGTTTTATCTAGAGAAGAACCTGATATGGCGCTTCACATAAGTAAAGCTATAAGCAGTCAACTTTCTAAACAATTAAAGTGGAGCCAAACAATTTCTAATGGCGACATTAAAAAGAGGCTATGCTCTTGGTTAATTATCATTAGTTCTAAATTGAAGGTTTCTAAAGAAAATTCTTTCAAATTCACTCTCCCTATTAATCATTATGAAATAGCTAAAATGCTGAGGATGAGGCCAGAAAGTCTCAGCAGAATAATAAAGGAATTAAATAAGGAAGACTTTATAAAAGTTTCAAATAAAGAATGTCATATAAAAGATTTAAACTCTCTTATATCTGCCATTTAGTCCCTTACGTCAAATAAGTTTATTTTTATTTTTAAACTTGGGTATACTTAATTCTTTGAGGAAATTATGAAATACGATCTTTTAATTAAGAACGGAACGATAGTAGATGGAACAGGCTCTGATGCCTATTCTGGAGACATTTCAATCAAAGATGGACTTATAACTGAAATCGGCGAAGTGAGTGGTGAAGCCGCTGAGATTATAGACGCTGAAGGAAGAACGGTATCACCTGGTTTTGTTGATATACATACTCATCTGGACGCACAAATTGGCTGGGACCCTGAAATGACTCCTATTTGCTGGCATGGTGTCACCACAGCCTTGATTGGAAACTGTGGCCTCACTTTTGCTCCTTGCAAGCCTGAAGATGTCGAAGTTCTCGCTGGCATGATGGAAACGGTGGAGGATATTCCAAAACAAGCTATTCTTTCAGGACTTTCTTGGAACTGGGAGCACTATGGTCAATACCTAGACACATTGGAAGAACTAAAACCTTCTCTGAATGTTGCTGGTCTCGTGGGTCATTCTGCTGTTCGTTATTATGTCATGGGTGATCGATCTTTTGATGAGCAAGCTACAGAGGCTGAAAAGCAGCAGATGGTGGAAATTGTAGAAAAAGCTATGAAAGACGGTGCAGTTGGATTCTCTACCAATCGTTATGAACCGCATAAGGCTCCTGATGGTCGTCCAATTCCAGGAACCTTTGCCGAGTGTTCTGAACTTGTAGAAATTGCAAAGGTTGTCGGACCTCGGGATGGTTTGATGCAACTCGTTGGTGCAGATGCTGAGGTAATGAGATCGGTTGCTGAAACAGAAGGAAGCAGGGTCTTATTTAGCTATGGTTGTTCAGGCGAAGAAGGGTCTGGAGCTATGGCTGCTAAGCATCTTAATGAAATGAACCTAGAGCGACGTAATATTACTGGCATCAGTCACACACGTGGATCTGGCTACATGTTTGGTCTTCAATCAGGTCTTCCTATACAAGGTCCAACGTGGGATGAATTACGAGAAAAAGATTTTAACGCTAGATTGGAAGCCATCAACAATGAAACTTTTTGTAAGGTTCTAGTGGCAGAAGCGCGTGAACAGAAATCTTGTCATATCCCTCTGCAAAAAGTCTACTTTCTGGGCCTCGACGAGATTCCCGACCACAACTCTGCACAAAATCTGATCGAGTTATCTAAATCAGCTTCTGAGCACTGGTCTGAAACTTTTTTACGTCTATCAAGAGACAGTCAAGGTCGCGGTCTTTTCAACTGGCGCATGTTTGGCGGTAACCTGAAAGAACAAGGAGATCTCTTCGCCAGCGAACATCTCATTCCTGGACTTGGTGATGTCGGCGCGCATGTTTCTCAAATTATGGATGGAGGTTGGGCTAGTTTCATACTCTCTCATTATGTACGTGAGACAGGTGTATTCACGCTTCCTCAAGCTATAAAGAGAATGACAGCCGATCCGGCAGCAGTTATTGGTCTCAAGGATCGAGGTATTCTAAAAGCAGGAATGAAAGCAGACATTAATGTATTTAACCCAGAAGAGGTGAATGAGTTACAACCTGTATTAGTGAATGATTTCCCTGGTGGCGCACCGCGATACATCCAGAAGTCGCGTGGCTTCAAAGCAACGATCGTCAACGGTCAAGTCAATGTCCTTGATGGAGAACCTACTGGTGCTCGCGCAGGTCAGGTGCTTCGACATTAGGCACTTAATTTCTTTGTTAAAAAATTGACAGTATCAGCTAATGGAGGAATCTTAGGACGCCCTGCCTGATAGAAATTAGTAGACTCAAAATCATAGGTTTATAATGAGTGTATGAATTCTGCTGATGCTCTACTAAAGACTTTGATAGCCAATGGTCTAGAAGTTGTTTTTGCTAATCCAGGAACCTCAGAAATGCATCTGGTTGCAGCTATAGATCACCATCCCGAAGTAAGGCCTGTGCTAGGTTTATTTGAAGGTGTGGTCACAGGTGCTGCAGACGGGTACGCGAGAATGTCTGGTAAAGCTGCCGCCAATTTACTCCATCTAGGTCCAGGTTTTGGCAATGGATTTGCTAACACACATAACGCAAAGAAAGCTAGAACGCCGATGTTAAATATAGTTGGCGACCATGCAACTTACCATCTGCAATATGATGCTCCATTAACTTCTGATTTAGATGGACTCGCTAAAGCCAGTTCTGACTGGGTTGGAAGAAGTTCTACGCCCGATGACTTAAGTCAACTAGGATCAGAAGCATGGCAAGCTTCGCACAAATTCCCAGGTCAAATTGCCACCATGCTTGTTCCTGCTGACTGTGCATGGGGAGAGACAGACAATATAGGATCTAAGCTAGATATAGAAGGACCCCTTAAAGTTGACGACAAATTAATTGATAAAGCTTTTGAAGCTCTTTCTTCAGATAAAAATTCTATGCTTTATTTAGGTGGTAACTTCTTGGATGAAGAATCGGTTACTTTGGCAGGAAAAATAGCTTCTGCTTGTGGATGCAGACTGGCAACAGATACTTTCGTTAAAAGACATAGAAGAGGGGCTGGGCTTACAAAAGTTGAGCCTATTCCTTATTTTGCTGAACTGGCTGAAGAGTTCTTAAGCGGTGTAGAATCCATAGTGTTTATTGGAACAAAACCGCCCGTTTCTTTTTTTGCCTACCCAGGTAAGAAAAGTTTTCTTTCTCCTGAAGGTGCAGATCTTATTGAAGTGGCTTCTCCATTTGAAGATGGAAAATATGCTCTAAATGCCCTCAATGACATGTTCAAGGGATCAAAAATTGATAATCATTTAATTCCTGACGGCAAAATAGATATGCCTACTTCTGGTGACTTGAGTCCTGAAAATTTAGGTGCCCTATTTACCGGATTGCTACCCGAAGAAGCTATTGTTTCAGATGAAGCTGCAACTTCAGGTTTTTTTGTTACCCCACATGCCTGGAATGCAAAACCTTTAGATTGGTTAGCATTAACAGGAGGATCCATAGGACAAGGTCTTCCTCTAGCAACAGGTGCGGCCATCGCTTCACCCGACAGACCTGTAATCTGTTTGCACGGTGATGGTGGAGCAATGTACACAATACAATCTTTATGGACTCAGGCCAGAGAAAGCCTGAATGTAACTAACATTATTTTTTCTAATCGTGCTTACGCAATATTAAAAGTTGAACTAGAAAGAGTTGGAGCTCTAGGAACAGGTGATAGAGCTACTTCTATGTTTTCCTTAGATAATCCAGAAATAAATTGGGTTTCTCTTGCGGAGTCTTTAGGGGTTCCAGCTAAAAGGACTTTAACTGTTGAACAATTTCAAAAAGCTTTTTCTGATGGAATTAGTTCTGACGGTCCAAGCTTAATTGAAATAGTAATTTAGCCTATTAACTATTTATTTAAAAAAACCGCCCAATCTTCTACTGGTCTTCTTGTGGTTCTAAGTTCATTAACCTTTTCAGATTCATCCTGATAACCTATGGCCATGCCACAAAAAAGCATTAACTCGTCTGGTGCTTCAACAAAGGCGGTTACGCTCTCTTGTTTCATGGCCCAGGCTTCTTGAGGACAAGTATCTAGTCCCGCTTCTCTAGCTAGCAACATGAATGTTTGAAGAAACATACCCAAATCAGACCATTGTGGTCTGCCCATTTGCCTGTCTACAAAACAAAAGAAAGCTGCGGGAGCGCCAAAAAACTCATAGTTCTTTAATACTTGCTTAAACCTTTCCTCTTTGTCTTCTCTAGCTATCCCAAGTAAAGAATACATGTCGTCAGCAACTTCATATCTAGAAGTCTTGTATGGCTCTTTAAGGTTTTCGGGATAAATTGCATAAGCAGGTGTCTCTGGTTCGGTCCATTCAGACTGAAATTTATGGAAACTATTCATTGTGTCGCCGTTAATCACGTAAATTTGCCAAGGTTGTAAATTTCCTCCGGAGGCGGAACGAGAAGTTTTCTCTAAGAGCTCTTTAATTAATGAGTCATCTACAGCTTTATCTAAAAAAGCCCTTATTGATTTCCTAGAATCGACAGCTTCACTTACATCCATGATTCCTACCCTTTTTAACCCAATTCCTTTTCTGCTGTTTCTTTAGCCCACTTATAATTTGCCTTTCCGTTCGGAGCTCTCATTACCTCTGGAACAAATAAAACT
Source organism: uncultured Gammaproteobacteria bacterium (assembly GCA_913042085.1). Classification (GTDB taxonomy): domain Bacteria; phylum Pseudomonadota; class Gammaproteobacteria; order Magnimaribacterales; family Magnimaribacteraceae. The sequence goes on from CAJWKH010000005.1 coordinate 15,028, forward strand.
TGCTTGGGTAACTTATAGCCAGCTAAATGCTCTCTCGTGAAAGCAATTAAATCTTGTTCTTCAATTTGATTTTCATCTTGAAAAGAAGCTAAAGCAACAACTCTTTGGCCAAATCTATCGTCTTTTAGTCCTACTACTAAACAATCAAAAATATTAGGGTTCCTTTTTACAGCCTCCTCTACCTCTTCAGGATAAACCTTTTCTCCTGCTGTATTTATGCAATTGCTGCCCCTTCCTAAGAGAGTTATTGTTCCGTCTGCTTCCACAGTTGCATAGTCACCTGGAAAACTATATCTCACCCCTTCAAATTCCTTAAAGGTTTCGGCTGACTTCTTTTCGTCTTTAAAATAACCTAAAGGAACTAAGCCACTTGTTCCAATTTTCCCCATTTTTCCTGAGCCAGCCTCTACATGCTCTCCTTCATCAGTTATAACAATTACTCCAGGGTTTAAAACAAACTTAGCAGTTGGAGCTGGAGCATCTCTTGATGCTACTGAAGAGCCCATACCGCCTTCAGTAGATCCCATAGCATCTACTAAAACCATGTCATTGTGCTTCAGTAATCCATCTTTGACTTCAGAGCTCCACATAACGCCGCTAGAGATAATGTTGTTAACTGATTCAAGGTTATACGGGGCACCCTCATTACTTGCTTTATCCAATGCGTCCAACATAGGCTTAGCGAAAGCATCTCCAACTATTACAAGATTATTTGCTTTTCTTCTTTCTGTTTCCTTAAATAACAAATCTGGATCAAACCCTAGTTGAGGAATAGTCACTACGCACCCTCCAGCAAGCAGAGGGATCATTGCTCCAAGCCACATACCTGTTCCATGCATCAATGGGCAGGCTGGAATGCTTACAGGCAGATTATTGGATTCTGCATTTTCCTTGATTGCCTTGGATAAGGCTTCTATTTCGACTTTTTCTTGAATAGGAATCATGCCCCAAGCTCCTGCGGTGTTAAGCATCGCACTAAGATGTCCTTCATGTTGATACATAACCCCTTTTGGCATGCCAGTTGTACCTCCCGTGTATAGCATATAAATGTTTTCGCCCGATCTTTCTATTCTCTCCATTGGAGAATTGTTCTGAATAATGCTTTCATAATCTAATGAAAAATCTGGCATATCTGAAGAGCCATCATCAACCTGTACGAAAACTTTGACTTTAGAAAGCTTGTCTTTTATTGCAAGAACTTGTTCTGCATAACAGCCCTGATAAAACAAGGCTTCAGAATCTGAGTTGTCTAATAAATAAACTAGTTCTTCTTCTTTGTATCGATAATTTACATTAATTGGTACGCCTTTAATTTTAAATACAGCGTATTGAGCTTCTAAATACTCGTTTGAGTTATGTAAATAAAGACCAACTTTGGAATCATCCCCAAGACCGTTCTTATCTAATAATGCAGCTAGCTTAGCGGCTCTATCATCAAAATCCTTCCAACTTACCTCGTTATCTCCACAAATTAGTGCTATTTCATTAGGTATGGCGTCTGCATTTTTTTCCCAGACTGAAGCGTATTGTATTTCCATATAAACTTTCCTTATTAATCTTTACTTATCCAACTCCCATGTGCTCCATTTGGAACTCTTTGAGGTGCATATATTTCTGCAACTGGATCAGATTCAAAATCTTGGGAATTTATTACTAAGAGCTTTGATCGATCGGTCTCTGCCTCGTAAGCTAGACTAACAACCCATCCATCATCTTCCGTAGAGTCAGGGCTTCGCGGAACAAATAAAGCCTCTCCACCAGTGACATTCTCTCCTAAATCGTGAGTTAACCTCTTGTTTTTGGTTAAATCATATTTTAATAAATATCTTCCTATTGTTAATGAATCGGCCTCGGTATCTAAAGTTGTGCAATAACCGTAGTCATTCTTAAAACCGATTCTTCGATCGTCCACTCTTGGGAAATCACAAGGAGCATCATCTATTTGTTCTTCTTTAACAACTCCTAGCTCTAGATCAATTGTCCACTTCCAAAGTCTTGCTACAGTTGTGTCTCCTCCATATATATCTTGAAACCCTCCAACCATTGCTTCTTCCTGCCTGCAAACATACAAGATAATTTTATTACCTTCTTCATAAGAGTTGAGAGGGTGAAAAACGTAACAGGGATCAATATCAAACCATTTTACGTCAGAATTAGAGCCCTCTCTTGGCATTACACCCAATCTAGCTCCAAACTCAGGTTTAAATCCGAAAGGCGATCCAGTTTCTACAGCAAGATTCATATCAGAAATAATAGGTAAATCCATAAACACAACATGATTTTCTGTAATATTCCAATCATGCATCATCACGGCTCTTGGCAATTCAATAGGTTCAATTTGAACTAATTTACCTTCTGGGTTTGCTCTGTAGTAGGTCAGATAGGATTCTGACATCATGGAATAAGAGAAAAATAAAAGCTCTCCTGTCTTGGGACAGATTCTAGGGTGAGCTGTCATTGCTCCTTTAAGTTTTCCAGAAAAGTCGTATGCGCCTTTTGTTTCTAGATTTTCATCAACTTCCCAAGGAAGATGTGCTTCCTCTAAGGCCAAAAATTTATCAGCATGCTTAATGATGTGAGTATTAGCAGGAGAAGCGCTTAAATCTCCAAAAGAACTAATGATATCAAGATCATTTTCATAATATGGGGTTCTTACATATCTATTCTTATAACTAACTTTCCCATTTTCAAAATTGAAGCCGTGGAGCATTCCGTTACCAAAAAACCAATGGTCGCTATACCCAGATCTTGGGTTCATTCCATTTCTTATATAAAGGCCATTAATTTCTTTTGGAACTTCTCCTTTTACTTCTAATTCAGAAACCGTTAATTCTTCCTTTACAGGCGCCCAATTGCCTTGAAGGTGCCATACGGTCTCATCCACGTTACTCGCATCAAATAAATTTTTAATCATGACTATCTACTCCCCTATAGACTTTACAGGATGACAGTTATAACAAAAAAAAGTGTTATAGCAAATTGATTAATTAATAATCTATCTTGTCTTCTACTGCCTTTCCTTCTTTAGGTATTAAAGCAGACCTCAGAAACGAAGCAACCTCTACACCGTCTTGGTTCTTGCCAATAGTTTTAACGGTAACTATGCCTTCATCGGGTCTAGACTTAGATTCACGCTTCTCAACTACTTCAGATTCAGCGTATAAGGTATCGCCTACATATAAAGGATGTGACATTCTTATATCTGTCCAACCAAGATTGGCCACCGTCTTCTGACTTACATCACTTACGCTCATGCCTACCATTAGAGCTATAGTGAAAGGGCTTACGACCAAAGTTTTTCCAAACTCAGTTCCTTTTCCGTATTCTTCATCAATGTGTAGCGGATGCTGATTCATTGTCAATAAAGTAAACCAGATGTTATCTGTTTGGGTTATTGTTCTTCCTGGTCTATGTTCATAAACATCTCCCACGACAAACTCTTCGTAGTATCTTCCAAAAGTTTCTCTATATCTCCCTGGTGAAATTTCCTTTACCTTTTTTACCATTGTCTTCTCCTAAATGTCAGTCTATATTTTTAGGGTCTATTCCTACAAGCCTTAATCTCTTTTCCATTGAAAGAACAATTGGCATGTCTATCATTTTTCCTTTATAAGCTATTACGGCTTCAGAACTAGAGTTAAATAATTTAATAATTTCTTTAGCCTCTTGAATGTCTGATTCATTAGGTAAGAAAGATTTAGTTATGGTTTCAATCTGATTTGGATGAATGGCTGCTTTGCCATCAAACCCTAAGCCATTTGAAAGAACAGACTCATTCTCTAAACTCGATATGTCTTCTATATTCATGAATGGGCTATCTATTGTGAACAAATTATTTGCAGCTGCCTCTATGATGATTTTGGACCTAGTGAATAACAAAGAATCCCAGCTCATATCCGAGCCAAGGCTTGCACTTAGATCAGCGCCACCTAATGCAATTCCAATAACGTTCTTGTGGCAGGATATTTCCTCTAGATTCTGAATAGATTTGGGGGTTTCAATTAAGGCAATTAAATTGTCAGGGAGGTCATTTAGCACTCCAGCTTGCTCTATTTTAGGCAACATAAAGGCATCAATCTTTGAAGAGACTTCTGACAGGGTCTTCATGTCTTCCTTGCCGAATTCTCCATCTACCGGATTGACTCTAATTAGAATAGTTTTATCAAAGTCATGAGAATCTAAGTAAGAAAACAGATTGTTTCTTGTTTCGTCTTTTTGTTCTTTTGGAACAGAATCTTCTAAGTCGATAATGACAGCATCGGTTCCTTTATCAAAGGTTTTCTCTACCCATTCCAATCTATTGGCTGGTATAAAAATTGGACAAACAGGAAATTTATTCAAAACTAATTAACAGTTGAATATTTCTTCTCTTTTTCAATAAGGAAATTTACAACATCAAAAAGGCCATCTGTTCCAATTGCTCTTGAAGCACCAACCCTATATTTTCCATTTACTATGATCACTGGAACTCCTGTAATGCCCCACTGTTTCATTCTTTTATCAGCTTGATCAACGGCATTGGTTACGCCAAAGGACTTAGAAACAGAATTATACTTTTCTCTTTCTACATCAAAGCCTTTAAAGAAATATTCTAATTCGGTGTTTCCAGTTAACCTTCTTCCTTCATTTTGTATTGTATTAAAGGCTGCAGGAATAAACTGCTGCTCTATACCAAGAGCTTTGGCTGTGTAATATATCCTAGCGTGCGTCTTTAGGACTTCATTCCAAGTTGCAGGTGATTTTGAGAAATTCACTCCTTGGGGCATATCCTTCTTCCACCTTGCTAAATAAGGCTCTAAAGCATAACAATGATTACAGCCAAACCAGAAGACTTCGATAACCTCTACTTTAGAAGAGTCCCTTACAGAGGTTGGATTATCAATAATTTCGTAATGAACGCCTGCCTTATATTTATCATTAGATTTTACAGCCTGAGTCTCTGAGTTATCTTCACTTGAACAAGAGATAAGAATAAGAGTTATAAAAGTTGTTACTAGTGTTCTTGAAAGCATATGAATTTAATGTAGTCCATGAACAAAACTTGATAAGGCCTCTATCTCAATGTCATCAAGTTTATAGGCAATAGCTATCATAATTTTAGAAGGGTCCTCATTCGATCTTTCACCAGATCTATAGTCTTTTAAGGCCTTGGTGACATAATCAGGCTGTTGGCCGCTTAATAAAGGGTAAGCTGCAGGAGCATTGCCTAGACCTCTAGGTGAATGACAGGCAGTGCACGCAGGAACTCCTTTCTCTAGATTACCTGAATAATATAACTTTCTTCCCAATTCAAGTTTATCTTTTTCTACTTGGCCGATCACATTATTTTGAACGGAATAAAAAGCAGAGATGTCTTTTAAATCTTGGTCACTTAGATTATCCAGTTGACCAGTCATTTCAACTATTTGCCTACCCCCCGACTTAACGAGTCTCAATTGTTTTAAAAGATACTTATAGTTTTGTCCGGCTAATGAAGGCCATATGCCAGCCAAGCTATTTCCATCTGCCCCGTGACAAGCAGAGCACGCAGAAACTAGTTGTTTCCCTGTTTCAGCGTCTCCTTTCTCTTTTACAGAAGGGGCATCCCCTACTCCTGTAAGCAAAATTGAAGATATAAAAATAATTGATAATTTAAATCTCATTTATAAATTCATGTTGTTGATCTGGCGCGGCGTCATTATATACTAACCTTTAAGGCCGTTCCTTTAATTTATAAATATCATATGGTTAGCCATAATTTCTTACAAAATTCCGTCTTTATAGGAAGTTATCCTTCTTATGAAAGCCTGCCTGATGATTCTGGATCTGAGATTGCCTTTTGTGGAAGATCCAATTGTGGGAAGTCTAGTGTATTGAATGCAATAACTAACAACAAGAAACTGGCCAAAACAAGCAAAACGCCAGGCAGAACCCAGTCTATTAATGTTTTTAAGGTTGAGAAGGATAAAAACCATAAAATCATTGATTTGCCAGGTTATGGGTATGCAAAAGTATCAAAGACTATGAGGGCGGACTGGGGTATCACTATCGACAACTATTTAAACAAGAGAAAAAGCTTAAAGGCTTTGGCGATAATTATGGACATTAGACATCCTTTCAAAGACGATGATCTAACACTAATTAATTGGTGCGAAGCTAAGAATCTTCCTTTAGTAATTCTCTTAAATAAGTCAGATAAATTATCTAAAAACAAAGCTTCTCAAGAACAACTTCGAGCACTAAAGGAATTAAAAAAACTTTCTACAAAAAACTTTGTTATTTCTACTTCTGCTACAACAAAGGATGGGGTAAATGAATTGGTTGAGACTATGATCAACCTGTTTAATATGTAAAAGCTCCGAGTATTTGGGGTTACTCGAAGCTTTCTTGCGGACTAGAGTTTAATAATTATTTACCCTACATATTTAAGACATTTGCCTTTACAAAAAGTTCAGATTTATTAATCTTTATTTAAAAAAGTTTTGTTAGGTTAGAATTAAACTTGAGGGATAAAAATCAGCAAGAAAGCATCAAAATTAATTTATAAATTAGGTAGTCTTTTTACTTTTGCTATGAATGAAAGAACCCGCCTTAAGACCCGTTCAAGATTGTCTGATTTCTATAAAACAAATCACTCTATGGAGACGGATAAAGGACAGTTGTTGTTCAGAATTGATTCACCCGGGTCTGTCCCCCAAGATCCAGAATCTGCAAGAAGCGAGCCAGAAACTTTTGAATGGATAAAAAATCACTTAAAAGTGGATGAAGTACTGTGGGACATTGGAGCAAACATTGGTGTTTTTAGCTTATATGCTGCATTGGGCGGTAAAAATAAAGTTCTTGCAATTGAGCCTTCAGCTGAATCCTATTCAACCCTTAACGCCAACATTAGATTGAATAATCTTGAAGAACATATTGACGCTCTATGTTTCGCAGGCTCACAGGAAACAAACCTACTACATCTCCACATGAAGGATCCAAGTTCTGGTGCTTCTCATAATAGTATTGGCTCTTCATCAAACCAGTTTGGAGAATTTGACGTAAATGGTAAACAGTCCGTTATAGCAATTTCTTTAGATGATTTAGACCAGATTGAAGGCATAGCTTCGCCAAACCATATAAAGTTGGACGTGGATGGGAAAGAATTAGAGATATTAACTGGGTCAACTAAAGTTCTTAAGAAGGTTGATAGTTTACTCGTTGAAGTAGAAGGTAAGAATTTAAGTGAGAACCTAGGGTCAATTGAAAATACAATCGCAGAATCTGGACTAACTGAAGACAAGGACTGGAGAGATAAAGGCTCAGGACGGAATAGACTGTATAAAAGGGAATTAAGTTAATGAGCACTGAAGGTCCTATTATTTTAGTGGACGGTTCGTCCTATCTTTACAGGGCATACCACGCATTACCGCCTCTTGAAAATAGCAAGAATCAACCCACGGGAGCAATTAAGGGTGTTATTAGTATGATAAAAAGAATACTTATTGATCATCCTGAAAGTGATCTGGCAGTGGTTTTTGATGCCAAAGGGAAAACTTTTAGGCATGACATGTATACAGAATACAAAGCCAATCGCCCCCCCATGCCAGAGGATCTAGTTTCACAAATTGAACCCATCCACAAAATCATTCAATTAATGGGAATAAAATTAATCATGATCTCAGGGGTTGAGGCCGACGACGTAATAGGGACTTTAGCTGAACAAGCAAGAAAAAAGAAACTGGATACCGTTATCTCCACTGGAGATAAAGATATGACTCAGCTGGTCTGCAAGAACGTAAGTGTTGTAAACACAATGACAGGAGAGCTTCTGGATGAATCGGGGGTAAAAGAGAAATTTGGTGTGCCACCCGAACACATAACTGATTATTTAGCTCTTATTGGAGATAAATCTGATAACGTTCCTGGTGTTGATAAGGTGGGCCCTAAGACTGCGGTAAAGTGGTTAGATGAATACACAAACCTAGAAAATGTAATTAAAAATGCTGAGAGCTTAGGCGGCAAGGTGGGAGAGAATCTGAGAAGTTCTATTGATACATTAAAACTAGCCCATGATCTGGTAACGATAAAGAGGGATGTCGAACTGCCTTTCGGAATAGAAGAACTTAAAGTCGTTAAAGAAGATGCAGAAGGGTTAACAAAGATTTATGAAGAGTTAGAGTTTAAATCTTGGCTCCAAGAAGAGCCCAGACAACAAACTCCAAAACCTAAACAGCTGAATAGCAATTATGAACTAATCAACTCGGAAGGAGCTTTAGATAAAATTATCAAAGCGGCCAGCAGGTCTAAAGTTATAGCCATAGATACAGAAACAACAGGTTTAGATTATATGGATGCTGATCTTGTGGGAGTATCCATGGCGTATGAAGCTGGGAAGGCATTTTATATTCCTTTTGGCCATGAAAAGCAGGAAGTTTCTCAACTTAAAGAAAAAATTGTTCTAGAAAAACTAAAACCCTTTCTTGAAAAAGCACAAAACAAAATAATTGGTCAAAATATAAAATTTGATAGAAATATTCTTGCTCGTTACGGGATAAAGATAAATTCAATTAAGAACGATACCATGATGATGAGCTATGTACTGGATGCATCAGCAACCAGACATAATCTTGACGCTTTGTCCTCATATTACTTAAATCACAAGACTTCAACCTTTGAAGAGGTAGCTGGGAAAGGAGTAAAACAGATCACTTTTGATAAGGTTCCACTGGACTTGGCAACTAACTACGCAGCCGAAGATGCCGACATAACCTTAAGACTATATGAGGTTCTGGAACCTAAGTTAGATTCGATAAAGCCCTTAAAGAAATTAATGGAGGATATAGAAATTCCTCTAATCGAGGTGCTCTCTGATATGGAACAGAATGGGACTCTGCTGAATTCTAAGATCTTAGCTTCTCAGTCTAAAGACCTTGAATCTAGAATAAAGAAACTAGAAAAATTAGCTTACGAAATAGCAGGAGAAGAGTTTAATCTTGGTTCCACAAAACAGCTTAGAGAAATATTTTTTGAAAAGCTAAATTACCGAGTGATAAAAAAAACACCTGGAGGTCAGCCCTCTACTGACGAAAAGGTTTTGCAAGAACTGTCAGAAGAATATGAGCTGCCTAGGATTTTACTTGAACACAGGACTTTGAGTAAGCTTAAATCTACCTACACAGATAAATTGCCTGGCCAGATCTCTTCGAATACTGGCAAAGTACATACGTCTTTCCACCAAGCCGTCACTACGACAGGCAGATTGTCTTCTTCCGATCCCAATCTTCAAAACATACCAATTAGAACAGAAGACGGTAGAAGAATAAGACAGGCTTTTGAAGCAACAAAAGGTAACAAGATTATTTCTGCAGATTATTCTCAAATCGAATTAAGGGTCATGGCTCATTTGTCTAAAGATAAGGGACTTTTAGAAGCTTTTAATCAAGGGGAAGACATTCACGCTAAAACAGCAAGTGAAGTTTTTGACGTTAACCTAGACGAAGTAACCCCAGATTTAAGAAGGAACGCAAAAGCTATAAATTTTGGCCTTATATATGGCATTTCTGCTTTTGGACTAGGGAAGCAGCTAGGCATTAATAGAAATTTAGCAGCTGAATACATGGGCATGTACTTCGAAAAATACCCTGGAGTAAAGGCCTATATGGAAACAACTAAAGACACGGCTCGTAATGCCGGATACATTGAAACTCTGTTTGGAAGAAGGCTGTACTTAAGAGATATAAATGCAAGCAATGCCATTAGAAGGCAAGCCTCTGAAAGGGTGGCCATCAATGCGCCCGTCCAAGGGTCAGCTGCAGATATAATGAAAATAGCCATGATTAATGCTCATAAATCTTTAAAAGAATCTAAATTGAAAGCACAACTTACGCTTCAGGTTCACGATGAATTAATTGTTGATACCCCAAAAAAGGAAACTGATAAAGTTGTAGAGTTACTAACCAAATCCATGCAGGAGGCAGCCGATCTAGATGTGCCTTTGGAGATTGATATAGGTATTGGTAATAATTGGGACCAAGCTCATTGATGAATTTTTTATTTAGCAACACCAAAAGAACTTTTGGAATTCTTTTTTTTATTTGTATAGGCATGATGGCCGTCGCCCTTTTCATGGAGCACTTTCTAATGCTTAAACCTTGCATGCTTTGCTACATGCAAAGAGGAGCCGTTTTAATTTTGGGTTTAATTGCAGCTATAGGTTATTTAATTAATCCTAAGAGCATAAAAATTTACAAAGGATTTTTGATCGCCTCGTATGTAGCTCTTTTTTCCGGCATTGGTCTTTCTTTAAGACAGCTTTATTTACAAAGTCTACCCGCCGAATTAGTTCCTAGTTGTGCTCCAGACGTAGATTATCTTTTAGATACGTTGCCCTTCTTAGAAGTATTGATTATGGCTATAACCGGGGATGGAAATTGCGCAGAGGTTTTATGGAGTTTTATGGGAATAAGCATACCTGGATGGTTGTTAGTTGGATTTCTAGTTATCTTTATATACCTAACCAAAACCTTTATTTCCGCTAATGAAATTCATTCTCATAAAAAGGATTAAATCTATATAATACTGAAAATTTTACTAACCACTTTAAAGCATAAATAGATGTCTAAAATCTTTGAGAATTTATCTGTTGATGAACTTATCTCAGAATCTCTTCAAAGAGGAGAAGGAGAAGTAGTTGCCAATGGTGCTCTTCTTGTTAAAACCGGTAAAAGAACCGGCAGAAGTCCGTTAGACAGATTTATAGTTAGTGACGCCTCAACAAAAGATTCAGTTGATTGGGGTGAGGTCAATCGACCCTTTGAATCCGGAGCGTTTGATAAGCTTTGGAGTAAAGTTGAGACTTACTTGGAATCAAAAGATAGCTTTGTCTCTTCTTTGCATGTTGGTGAACATTCTGAACATTACGTCCCAGTAAATATTAGGACAGAGTGGGCTTGGCATAACCTTTTCGGCAAGCAAATGTTCATAAGACCAACAGAATTTAATCCTAACAACAAGGAGACCTGGCAAATACTAAGCGCACCTGAATTTGTTTGTGATCCAGAAGCTGATAAGACTAATAGTGACGGCGTTGTTATTCTTAATTTTACTTCCAGGAAAGTTCTGCTCGCTGGGATGCCTTATGCTGGGGAAATGAAAAAATCCATGTTTGCCGTTCAAAACTTCTTACTTCCCGAAAAAAATGTTTTACCTATGCATTGCGCCTCCAACGTCAACTCTAATGGAGAAGTATGTTTATTCTTCGGTCTTTCTGGAACAGGAAAAACTACCTTATCAGCAGATCCTGAAAGAAATTTAATAGGTGATGATGAGCATGGATGGGGGCCTGGAGCAGTTTTTAACTTTGAAGGGGGTTGTTATGCAAAATGCATAGATCTTACTCAAAAAAATGAACCCGTTATCTGGGACGCCATAAGAAAAGGAAGCGTTATGGAAAATGTTGTCATCGACTCTGACACGAAAGAACCAGATTACAGTGATTCTTCTTTAACCGAGAACACTAGAGTGGTATACCCGAGGGAGCATATAGAAAAAAGAGCTGATGAGAATGCGGCGGGTGAACCCAATGCAGTTATCTTTCTTACTTGTGATTTATCGGGCGTTATTCCCCCCGTCTCTATTCTTTCTAAAGAGGCAGCCGCCTACCATTTTTTAAGCGGTTACACTGCAGCTATTGGATCTACTGAAGTAGGTTCAACTGAAGCCTTCAAAACAACTTTCTCTACCTGTTACGGGGCTCCTTTCTTTCCTAGGGCAGCAAGAGTATACGCAGACCTGCTAATGAAAAGAATTGAAGAGTTCGGAAGTAATGTTTATTTGGTTAACACCGGCTGGACGGGTGGACCTTACGGAAAAGGCAAAAGGTTTGATATACCTGTTACAAGATCAATAATAAGCGCTATTCAGTCAGGGGACCTGGCTGGTTCTGAAACTGAAAAAATTGATGGCATGAACTTGGATGTGCCCTTAAATGTTGCCGGAGTGGATTCTAAACTACTCAACCCAATTAAAAATTGGGAAGACCCTTCTTTATACAAGTCTTATGAAGATAAATTAGTAAACCAATTTAAAAAGAACTTTACAAAATTTGATGTTGCTGAAGCAATTGTTAGTGCGGGGCCTAAGTAAATAAATACAGATCATGAGATTTTCTTTAGAAGATTTAAGGAAATTTGAGGCTCTCCCAGAATTAAATCTTATTAATAGAGGAATAGAGAAGGAAAGCTTAAGAGTAAGTAGCAAAGGAGAAATTTCTAAACTTCCCCATCCTTCTAAACTAGGATCAGCTCTCACCAACCCTTATATCACGACTGATTTTTCTGAATCGCTTCTAGAGTTAATTACGCCAACCTTTAATAGCGCCAAGGAGTGTCTGGACTTCCTTAAAGAATTGCATGTATTCGTCTACAGCAACATTGATGATGAATATCTTTGGCCGTTCAGTATGCCTTGCCCGATAGCCTCAAACGAAGAGATACCTATTGGAAATTACGGCACTTCAAATCAAGGAATGATTAAGACAATATACAGAAGAGGCCTTGCAAATAGATACGGTAGCATGATGCAGGCAATTGCAGGAATACATTACAACTTCTCTTTCTCAGATAAATTTTTAGAAGTTCTTGCACATCAATCTAATCAAGAAATTCAGGCCTTTAAAAACCAAACTTATCTGGGCATGGCTAGAAACTTTAAAAGATTTGGGTGGATATACTTGCTTCTATTTGGCTCTTCTCCTGCAGTGTGTAACTCTTTTGTTGCCGGCAAAGAACATGACCTTGAAGAATTACCCTCAGGCGGTTTTTATAAGCCTTCTGCAACTTCTTTAAGAATGGGAGATTTGGGTTATATCAGCAAAGCCCAAGACGATTTAAATATTTCTTATAACAGCATAGAAGAATATTGCTCTGACCTAAAGAATGCCTTAGTTAAAACTTATGAGCCTTACGAAAAAATTGGTGAATTTAATGAAGAAGAAAGGGTTCAGCTAAACACTTCTGTGATTCAGATTGAAAACGAGTATTACAGTACCATAAGGCCCAAGCGGGTTTGCCCTTCTGGAGAAAGGCCTATAAATATTTTAAATTCTGAAGGAATAGATTATCTCGAGCTAAGGTGTGTTGATTTAAACCCTTACAGCTCAATTGGCATTACAGAAGACCAGATTAATTTCTTAGACACTCTTTTAATTTATTGTTTTGTTGCAGATAGTCCAGCGATTAGCCTTGAAGAATCTTCTAGAATACAAAGGAACCATGAAAAGGTAGTAAATGAAGGCAGAGATGAAGGCGCCTTGCTTGAGACGGCCGATGGATCAATTCCCTTAAAAGAGGAAGCTAATAAACTTCTTCTAGAGCTAGAAATAGTGGCTGAATTCATGGATAGAGAAGTATTTCAGGACCAGAATATAAATTGGCTGTCGTCTATTACAGACCAAAAAGAAAATCTACTAACTCCAAATGGAACCTTAAGTGGTCAGGTTTTGAAAGACCTGAAAGACGAAGACCTCTCATTTAGAGACCTTGGAAACAAGATGTCTAATCTGCATCAGAATACAATGACATCTGAAATATCTAATTTGGATGAATTGTTTCTTGATGCCAGCAAAAAGTCCTTAGAAGATACAAAAAACATAGAATCCTCGAACCAAACAGACTTTGAAGATTATTTAAAAGAATTTCTAGAGAAGATATCTTGACGTTTGATAAAGAATCGTTAATTTATCCATCTACAATTAATAGGAATATATTATGAGAGCTTTTATATGTAATGAATTTGGTCCGGTAGATTCGCACAAAGTAGAAGAAGTGCCTGATCCAGAAGCTGGTCCCGGTCAAGTTGTTGTTGATATCAAAGCAACTGGCATCAGCTTCCCTGATGTCTTAATAGTTCAGGGCTTATACCAATTTAAACCGCCCTTTCCATTCAGTCCTGGAAGTGAAATCTCTGGCGTAATTGAATCAGTTGGCGAAGGAGTTACTTTGCATCAAGTAGGAGATAGAGTAATAGGGAGCGTTGGCTCCGGAGGTCTTCGTGAAAAGGGTGTTTATTCTGAACATCAACTTATGCCGTTGCCTGAATCTATGGACTTTCAAACGGGTGCAGGATTTCCTCTTAATTATGGAACCACCTATCATGCTTTCAAACAAAGAGGTGAGCTAAAAGCAGGAGAATCTGTTTTAGTTCTAGGAGCTGGAGGTGGATTAGGAATTACGGCTATCCATGTTGCAAAAGCTATGGGCGCTAAAGTCATAGCGGCAGCCTCATCCCAAGAAAAAATTGATTTGTGCATTAAAGAAGGTGCTGATGAAGGGATAATTTATCAAAGGGATATGGATCGTGACTTACAAAAAAAGTTCTCTGAGGATATTAAGGAAGTCTCTGGAGGCGGTGTAAATATGGTTTATGATCTTGTGGGTGGTGATTATGCTGAGCCTGCATTGAGAGCGATAGCAAGACATGGAAAATACTTAGTTATTGGATTTACAGCGGGAATACCAAAAATGCCCCTCAACTTAACACTTCTTAAGGAATGCCAAATCTTAGGAGTATTTTGGGGGCAGTTTGCTGCAATCGACCAAGCAGAGAATGCACAAAACTTTAAAGAACTTTTTGATCTTCATGCAGATGGCAAAATTAAACCTTTTGTTACCGAAAGTTACTCTTTAGATGAATCGGCAAAAGCGATAATGACCCTAGAAGAAAGAAAAGTACTAGGTAAAGTTGTTGTAAGCATGGAATAAAGCTTGTTTGAAATCATTTAAGCCCCTATATATTTATTTAGTCCTTCTGTTTGGCTTCATACCGTTTATTTCAGCTATAGATAACGAGAAAGATTTTGTCTACGACCTTTCTTTGGCCACTCAGGGTGTGGCGGTAAGTCAATACAATACAGGCGTTAATTATTATATCGGCAGAGGAATTGATAAAGATCTTGAGAAAGCTGTTTATTGGTACCAAATGGCTAGCGAAGAAGGACACTCAAAAGCTCCTTTTAACATAGGTATTATTTACGCCAATGGAGAGGTAACTGATAAAAATCTTACCTTGGCACTGGAATACTTCTTACTCTCAGCGGAAAGAGGTAACAAAGAAGCAAAGAATTTTATTAAGCTACTGAAGCGCCATGGTGGTTCAAGTCTTGAAGAATCTCTAGCAGAGATTTGCTGCCCCGAACCTTTATCCCACTCGATGGTATCTAAAAACTGATAGCAGATTACATAGAAAGTCTTATAATCGCGGCTTTCAAAATTCTATGTCAGTTAATAATCTAAGAAATATAGCCATCATTGCCCATGTTGATCACGGCAAAACTACTCTCGTGGACAAACTGCTTCAACAGTCTGGAACGCTTGATAGAAAAAATATGGAAACCGAAAGGGTCATGGACTCTGACGATCAAGAAAAAGAAAGGGGCATAACCATTCTTGCTAAGAATACTGCCATTACTTGGAACGAACACAGAATAAACATTGTGGACACGCCGGGGCACGCAGATTTTGGCGGTGAAGTAGAAAGAGTTCTTTCCATGGTTGATTCAGTATTGCTACTGGTTGATGCTGTGGACGGACCTATGCCGCAGACTAGATTCGTTACCCAAAAGGCATTTGATCAAGGGCTAAATCCTATACTGGTCATCAATAAAGTAGATAGGCCTGGAGCAAGGGCTGACTGGGTATTGGATCAAGTTTTTGATTTATTCGACAGATTGGACGGGAATGATGATCAGCTAGATTTTCCTGTCGTATATGCTTCGGCACTAAATGGAGTTGCGGGACTTGATGAAAATCAAATGTCAAAAGACATGTCTCCTTTAATGGACTTAATCATAGATCAAGTTAAACCTCCTGAAGTTAATGATGAGGGTCCTCTTCAAATGCAAATTAGTGCTTTAGATTACAGCAGTTACGTTGGAGTTATAGGAATTGGAAGAATTAGCAGAGGGAAAGTAAAACCAAATGAACGAGTAATCATAGCTGGATCTGATAAAACAGAGCGCAGGGGGAAAATATTACAAGTAATGGGCTACAACGGACTAGAGAGGATTGAAGTCCAAGAAGCTCAAGCTGGAGATATTATCTGTGTTACCGGCATAGATGAGCTCAACATATCAGATACCCTGTGCAGCCCAGACAAAGTTGAGGCCCTTCCCCCTCTTAGCGTTGACGAGCCAACCGTGAGCATGACCTTTCAAGTGAATGACTCTCCTTTTGCGGGCAGAGAGGGAAAATATATTTCTTCAAGAAACTTAAAAGAGAGATTGGAACAAGAGCTTATCCATAATGTGGCCTTGAGAGTGGAACAAGGCGATACGCCTGATAAATTCAAAGTATCAGGAAGAGGAGAGTTACATCTTTCAGTTTTAATAGAAAATATGAGACGAGAAGAATATGAGCTTGGTGTTTCTAAACCTGAAGTTATCCAAAAAGAAGTAGGAGGTGAAATTCATGAACCCTTTGAGCAAATTGTTATAGATGTAGAAGATAAACATCAGGGAGCAATTATGGAAGAAATGGGAACAAGAAAAGCTGACCTTCAAAATATGGAACCAGACGGCAAGGGCAGAATAAAGTTAGAATTCTTAGCACCCTCTAGAGGCATGATAGGTTTTAGGTCTAGCTTCTTAACCATGACTAGTGGAACCGGGATCATGACGAGCGTCTTCGATCACTACGGAAAAGCTAAAGACGGCGAGTTGGCTAAAAGACAAAACGGTGTTCTGGTGTCGATGACAGCAGGAAAAACTTTGGCTTACTCTCTTTTTAATTTGCAAGAAAGAGGCAGAATGTTTGTAGGGCATGGCACTGATGTTTATAACGGGCAAATTGTCGGCCTTCATTCTAGAGACAACGATCTTCCAGTTAATCCAACTAAAGCAAAACAATTGACCAACATTAGGGCTGCTGGATCTGATGAAAACCTAATTCTTACGCCTCATATAGAACATACCCTCGAACAGGCTCTTGAATTTGTAGAAGATGACGAGCTAGTTGAAGTTACTCCCAATTCGATTAGACTAAGAAAAAAATAAAAGGAGTAATTCTTATGACTGTAAATGTTTTTGTAGAAGGACAATTAAAAGATGGCGAAAAAGATGGGTTTACAGAAATCTGCAAAGAAGCTTTTAAAGTAACTCGGGATTTCGATGGTTGTAAACATATCGACTTGGTTTATAACACGGAAGACGGAAATAGCTGGGTTTTTAATGAGACCTGGGAATCAAAAGAGCATTACGATAAATATTTAAAATTCAGAACTGAAGATGGTACTTTAGAGACCATAGCGGGCTTGTGCGAAGACGTACCTTCAATAAAAATCTTTGATATCATTGATACCCAATAAATAAAATAAAAAAGACATGGAAACGTCGCTATTTTTTAAAACCTTTGTTGTTTTCGGCACTCAACTGTCTTTGGTATTTGGGATCTGCTACTACTTTATTTACGGGGCCAGAAAGGCGACGTTAGCCGGTGAGCCTTTTCTTGGTGTTGTTTTTGAGAAAAGATACAACAAAAACGGAGAGCTCGATTTATTTTCAGCAGAGGTAGAAGAATATGATAAATGGGTCTTCAAAGAACAAGCGGAATTAAATGCTCTTTTCTACAAAGACAAATTGGCTTATGAAAAGCGCAAGAAAGATCTTGAAATAGAGATGGAGT
>CAJWKH010000006.1 GCA_913042085.1 uncultured Gammaproteobacteria bacterium
CTACTGTCATCATTGCAGTTAATCCCCATATTATAAAAGATTCAAACTTATAAGCTGGCATAAAAAACGATTCTCCATTCTTTTTAATATTGTCATTCCTGTGCCTTTTGTCCTCTAAAAGAAAACTTATAGGTACTCTAAAGCAAGCCTCTATCTCTTCAGAATCATTATTTAACTTGATATCAGTGGGAACAATGCCCACATAAGGAGTTACACTTACATTATATCTGGATACTACTGTATCTGTAGAACCTATAATATGAACTTGTTCCCTATTTAAACCTGTCTCTTCTTCAGATTCTCTTAAAGCAGTTATTTCTAAAGAAATATCATCTTTCTCTTGCATGCCTCCTGGAAAAGATACCTCTCCCCCGTGAGAGCCTACTTTATTAGACCTTAAGGTATAAATTAATTCTGGATCATCGCAATCTACAATTCCTATAAGTACAGCTGCTTTCCTTAAGTCCTCAACAGGAGGGTTTCCTTCATATACCTTTAACTTACTTGTTATCTGATTAAGCATTATTTATTTAATTCTGTTTAGGTAGATAGTTTATACTTCTAGCGCCTTAAATCGAAATAAAGAAATATAAATGAAATTTTGTAGTGATTGCGGATCAAAAGTAGAAAAAAGAATTCCAGAAGGAGATAATCTTGAAAGAGATTGTTGCACTAAGTGTGATTCCATTCATTATTCAAATCCAAGAGTTATCGTTGGAACCGTTCCTATTAAAGATAATAAAGTTCTTCTCTGTAAAAGAGCTATTCAACCTAGATATGGTTTGTGGACTTTACCTGCTGGTTTTCTTGAGAATGGTGAAACCATTGAAGAAGGAGCCTTTAGGGAAACTAAAGAAGAGACTAACACTGAAGTAAAAATGGGTAAACTTTATGCAATATTTAATATCCCCCAAATTAATCAAGTTTATATGCTTCATTTAGCTGAGGTAATAAATGAAGATTACTGTAAAACTTCAGAAAGTCTTGAAGTGGGATTTTTTGCTGAAAGCGATATTCCTTGGGAAGAATTGGCCTTCCCGTTTGTTCCAACTACTTTAAAGAATTATTTTAAAGATTGTAAAAGAGATGAATACCCTCTAACAACGCAAATCATAGAAAGGCCTCCTAGAAAGGTTAACTAACAAAATCTTTTGCATTATTAAAAAACTTTATCCAAGGTCCATATTCTTCCCAATCTTTTGGGTGCCAAGAATACTGAGAAGTTAAAAAAGCCCTCTCAGGATGAGGCATCATGATGGTCACGCGTCCTGACTTATTTGTAACTCCAGCTATGCCAGAAGGCGAACCATTAGGATTCTCTGGATAACTTTCAGTAGATTGGCCTTCATCATCTGAATAGACCATGGGGTTTAGGCTATCTGAAATTAAATCTGAAAAACTTTTTTTACTCAATTCAGCTCTTCCTTCGCCATGAGCTACGGGTATCGGTATTAACGAACCTGTCATATCTTTGAAAAAGATTGATGGTGATTCCTGAATCAAGACTTGGCTCAGTCTAGCTTCAAATTTCTCAGAATTGTTTCGTTTAAATCTTGGCCAGGCATCAGTTCCTGGAATTAAACTAGATAGTAAAGATATAGTCTGGCAGCCATTGCAAATGCCTAGAGAAAAAACTTCTTCATTAGAAAAGAATTCTTGGAACTGATCTCTAAGGGCTTGGTTATATAGAATATTAGTAGCCCATCCTCCTCCAGCTCCAAGCACGTCCCCATAAGAAAAGCCTCCACAAGCCACAAGACCTTGAAAATCATGTAAATGAGAATTACCTGATATAAGATCAGTCATATGAACATCTAGGCAATCAAACCCAACTCTATCGAAAGCTGCTGCCATCTCAACTTGTCCATTTATGCCCTGCTCTCTAAGTATAGCTAAACGAGGTTTCGTTTTATTAATAGAAAAAGTAGAAGGAACCTTAAAAGAAAGAGAGGGTTTAATGCCTCCTCTTGCAGAATCAATATCATATAAATATTCTGATTTAGCGGTTAAGGGGTTATCTCGTAATGACTGTATTTCGTAGGTAACTTTATGCCATTCCTTTAAAAGTGTGCTTAAAGGCCATTGATGGGTCGTTATATTTTCAGCAATTAACTTAATATCTTTGTCTGTATTTAAAGCCCCGAAAACATAAGAATGTTCTTTTAAAGAACAAGAATCTAATGCTTCCAGAACCAATTCCTTGTCTTCTTTAGATACTTGAATAACAACTCCAAGTTCTTCATTAAATAAATCAGCCACAATCTCTTCTGCCTTTGATGGTAAAAGGTCTAGATTTATATCTACTCCTAATCTTCCAGCAAAAGCCATTTCTATTGTTGTAGTAATAAGACCGCCATCAGATCTGTCATGGTACGAAAGTATTTTCTTATCCTTTAATAATTCATGAATCGTGTTAACGAAATGCGGCATCTCTTTTATACATTCAACATCAGGAACATCTCCTCCAAATAAAGAATTTACTTGTGAAGCTATACTTGAACCAAGCCTATGACTACCTTTTGATAAATCTATTAAGATTAATTCAGATTCTTTATCAATTAATTGAGGTGTGACAGCTAAATTAATATCTTTAATTGCTGTAAAAGCTGAAATAATCAAAGAAAGAGGAGAAGTTACAGACTTCTTTTGTCCTTTATCTTCCCATTCAGTAGACATAGAAAGAGAATCTTTTCCTACAGGGATGGCTATCTCCCATTTAGGACAAAGGCCCATTCCTATCGATTCAACGGCCTCGTAAAGATCTTGATCTCCATCTAAATTTTCAGGTGAGCCCATCCAATTTGCCGAAAGTTTTACATCGGATAATTTAGAAATTCCTGAGGGCAATATATTTGTAACCGCTTCGGCGACAGATATTCTTGCAGCGGCAGCAGGGTTGATTATTGCTGCAGGAGTTCTTTCTCCTATGGACATTGCTTCTCCAGAAACTCCTGCAAAGCCTGATCTAGTCATTGCGTAATCTGATACAGGCACTTGCCAGGGGCCAACAAGCTGATCCCTGTTAATTAAACCTGTTACAGTTCTATCTCCAATAGTTATAAGGAAATTTTTACTTGCTACAGTAGGATGTCTTAAAACTTTAAATAGTAATTGTTCAAGGTCATTGTCAGATATCTCTAATTCACCAAAATCTTTTTTCTTAGTGGTGAAAGATCTAGAACTTTTTGGAGGCTTTCCAAATAAAATATCCAAAGATAAACTGATCGGGTAATTATCAAAGTGTTCATCATAAACTTCTAATTGATTTCCTTTTGTTATCTCACCAACTATTGAAAAAGGACATCTTTCTCTAAGGCAAAAATTGGTAAAGGTTTCTATTGATTCTTCATCTATAGCTAAGACATACCTTTCTTGAGACTCATTACACCATATTTCCATCGGGGTCATGCCTAGCTCGGCATTGGGAATATCCCTCAAATTGATCAAACCCCCATGCCCACTATCTTTAACCAGTTCTGGTATGGCATTTGAAAGTCCACCTGCACCAACGTCATGGATAAATAATATAGGATTGTTATTTTCTTCTTGCCAACACCTATCTAGTACTTCTTGGCATCTTCTTTCCATTTCAGGATTCTCTCTTTGCACAGAAGCAAAATCTAAATCGGTGTCTCCTTCGCCCGACGAAAGAGATGAAGCAGAACCTCCTCCTAAGCCAATCAACATAGCTGGTCCACCTAAAACAACCAGTTTTGAGCCTATGGGCACCTCAGATTTGTTAACGTGTTCACTTTTTATATTTCCTAATCCTCCAGCAAGCATTATTGGCTTGTGATAACCAAACTTTACATTCTTGCCTTCGTACAGAAGCTCCATCTCAAAAGATCTGAAATACCCTAAAATATTTGGTCTCCCAAATTCATTGTTAAAAGCAGCTGAACCGATAGGCGCCTCAATCATAATCTCTAAAGGGGTTGCTATCCTATTTGGCGAATCTTCACCCTTTTCCCATTCCTCAAGTAAATTTGGGATTCTTAAATTAGAAACAGTAAAGCCACTTAAACCAGCTTTAGGTTTGGCGCCTACCCCAGTAGCACCTTCATCTCTTATCTCACCACCGGAACCAGTAGCAGCCCCAGAAAAAGGAGATATTGCTGTGGGGTGGTTATGAGTTTCAACTTTTATAACTAGGTGATTCTTTTCCTTAGACGCCTCATACTTACCATTTTTAGGGTAAAACCTAGTACTTTCGTAGCCTTCTAAAATTGCAGCATTATCTTCGTAAGCAGACAAAACACCAGAAGGATTTACCTTATGGGTATTTCTAATCATTCCAAACAAACTATTTTGAGAGGCGCTGCCATCAATGTGCCAATCAGCGTTAAATATCTTATGTCTACAGTGTTCCGAATTTGCTTGAGCAAACATCATTAATTCAGCATCTGTAGGGTTGGAGTTTGTGTCTTTATAATTCTTGTAAAGATAGTGAATCTCATCCTCATTTAATGCTAGACCTAAATTTGAATTAGCTTCTTCAAGTTGTTTCAGCCCTGAAGAGAATATATCTATTTCTTTAAAAGGTCCTGGTTTTTGAGATGAAAAAATAGAAGAAGCGTCTTTTATATTGACTATTACTTCTTGTGTCATTCTATCTGATAGAAGCTTACCTAGATTTAGAAGTTCTTTTTTATTTTTTGACCTTTGCTTGCCTAAATGAAAGCAGAATCCTCTTTCAATTCTATCGACCCAATTTATTCCACAATTATGCAATATCTCAGTGGCTTTAGAAGACCATGGTGAAATAGTTCCTATTCTTGGAATAACTAATAAATGATCTCCTTGTAAAAAATCACATGATTCTTCTACAGATAAAATATTAGATAACTCACCCAAAGACTTATGGTCTTTTGTTTTATTTATATCGCTTAAACAGGCGAAATAAATTTCGTTACAATTAAGCTCTTTTAAATCTATAGCAGTTGATGGCTGGAATTTCGACTTAAAAGCTGCAATCCTAAAATCCGTTAATCGTGCAGAGCCCTTAATTGCTATTACTTTTGAAGAGACCTTAATTACTGACTTCATTAGTGTTGAAGAGAGTATTGTAATAAATGGTTTAACTAAGTAAACACTTTATATAGTGGTCATGAATAGGAACTAACACTATATGTAGTAAAAAGTGTGTTTTTTAGTACAATAAACTTCCAAGAACACTTCTTGGGGGAGAATTGAAGAAAAGCTTAAAACATTCTTTATTTTCATTCATAGCCTTATTGGCCGTGGTAGTTCTAGAGGCTCCAGTTTTAGCCTCCTATTCTCAACAAAATATCAATATTTTTTCTGAAGAAATTGAATCTCTTTGGGAAGATGATCCTGTGGGTCTTTCAATTTTTCTTGAAAGAACTGAAACAAGACTGTCTCATTTCGAACAATCTTTTAAACAATCTTCAGTAAATTTAGATGTCCACTGGACTTTAATAGCTGCTATCAGTTATCAAGAGTCTCACTGGAATCCGAAAGCTATATCAGATACAGGTGTTAGAGGTATGATGATGCTAACCCAAAAAACTGCAAAAGAGATGGGTATAAAAAAAAGAACCAATGCTGAACAAAGCATCCTTGGAGGTGCAAACTATTTTCAAAAGAACTTAAATAGACTTCCAAAAGAGATGCCTAAACTGGATAGAATGTGGATGGCTCTTGCTGGTTATAATTTAGGTTTCGTCAATATTAATTTAGCTAGAGAGCTTACATCGGAAAGTGGAGATAACCCAAATCTATGGTCTGATGTTTCTCTTTACCTTCCTGTAATCCTAATAGAAAGGTACGCCAAAGAAGAAAATGAATTTGCCAAACATTTACAGGCAATAGAGTATGTCGAAAGAATCCAACTTTATTATCAAACCCTCTCTATTCTAAATAGGCAAAAAGAAATGCTTTTGCTAGCTGTTAATTAGCTTTAATTTTAAATCTTCTACTCTATCCCTGTAAGCTGCAGCTTCTTCAAACTCAAGATTTCTAGCATATTTATACATTTGATCTTCCAGTCGAGTCATCTCCTTCTTGAGTTTAATAGGGTCATTAAAATTTTCGATAGGCTCAAAATCAATATTTTTTACCTTATCTAGTTTTCTTTTTGACTTATTCTTGCCTTTGACAGAACGAGCACCTTCCATGATGTCACCAATACCTTTCTTTATGCCTTTAGGTGTAATCGAATTTTTTTTATTAAATTCTTCTTGTATCTTTCTTCTTCTGTCGGTTTCGGTAATGGCTCTGTCCATCGATCCAGTTTTCTTATCAGCATATAGAATTGCTTTACCGTTTAAATGTCTTGCTGCCCTACCTATAGTTTGAATTAGAGAACTCTCAGATCTTAAGAAGCCTTCCTTGTCAGCATCTAAAACAGCCACTAAAGCAACTTCAGGTATGTCCAGACCCTCTCTAAGTAAGTTTATACCAACCAATACATCAAATGCCCCTAGTCTTAAATCTCGAATGATCTCTACCCTTTCTACTGTTTCTATATCAGAATGCAAATATCTAACTCTTGTGCCATTCTCATCCAAGTATTCAGTTAAATCTTCTGCCATTCTTTTTGTAAGTACGGTTACTAATACTCTGTCGCCGTTATCAACGCATTTAATTATTTCTGCTTGTAAATCATCTACCTGATGCGTTGCTGGCCTAACTTCAACTTCCGGATCAGTTAAACCTGTTGGTCGAACTACCAACTCAACTACATTTCCTGAATTTTCTAATTCATATTTTGATGGCGTTGCAGAAAGAAAGATCCTTTGACCGGATAACTTTTCCCATTCATCAAACCTTAATGGTCTATTGTCCAAGGCAACCGGTAATCTAAAACCATAGTCAACTAGTGTCTGTTTTCTAGATCTGTCTCCTCTATACATACCGCCCAATTGAGGTAAAGATACATGGGACTCATCAACAAAGACTAGAGCGTCTTCAGGCAAGTATTCATAAAGTGTTGGAGGTGCTTCTCCAGGTTGGCGGTCAGATAAAAATCTTGAATAATTCTCTATACCTGAACAAAAACCTAATTCTTTTAACATCTCTATGTCATACTTAGTTCTTTCTTCCAGCCTTTGCGCTTCAACCAATTTATTTTCTTTTCTTAGATATGCCAATCTATCCACCAATTCTTCTTTTATAAATTCTATAGCTTGTAAGATTCTTTTTCGCCGTGTTACATAATGAGATTTAGGGTAAATTGTAATTCTAGGAACTTCTCTTATTATTTCTCCTGTTAGAGGATCAAAAGTTTTTAAAGAGTCTATTTCATTTCCAAATAACTCAATTCTTAAAGCTTCCTTTTCTGAATCGGCAGGAAATACATCTATCACATCCCCTCTTACTCTGTACATTGAACGTTTAAATTCAACTTCATTTCTTTGGTACTGCAATTCAGCTAATCTTCTTAACAGAGTCCTCTGATCCACTTCATCTCCTCGATCAAGATGTAAAACCATTTGGAGGTAAGACTTAGGGTCTCCTAATCCATATATCGCTGAAACCGAAGCTACAATAATTACATCTCTTCTTTCCATGATGGCTTTAGTTGCAGACAAACGCATTTGTTCAATGTGCTCATTAATAGAAGCGTCTTTTTCTATGTATATGTCAGTAGTTGGGACATAAGCTTCTGGTTGGTAGTAATCATAATAAGAAACGAAATATTCAACCGCATTATTTGGAAAATATTCTTTGAATTCGCCGTAGAGTTGAGCTGCCAGAGTCTTATTGTGAGCCATGACTATAGCTGGCCTTTGTAACTCCTCAATGACATTAGCCATAGCAAATGTTTTACCTGAGCCAGTTACCCCAAGAAGAGTTTGATTTAAAAGACCGGCGTTAATACCTGCAACAATTTCACTTATTGCTTTTGGTTGATCACCAGCAGGTTTATAATTTGAAACTATATTGAATTTCTTTATCATTATTTTAGAAAAAATATTATACGCTTAGTTTCGACACGTTATAATTACATTATTCCCCGATAGCTCAGTTGGTAGAGCAAATGACTGTTAATCATTGGGTCGCTGGTTCGAGCCCAGCTCGGGGAGCCAAACACTTAAAGGCTCGATTAAATATTGAGCCTTTTTTTTATTCTTTTTGATACTATCATTGTCTAAATGCCTGCAAAATTATTTAACCCAGATTCAAAAGAGTCATTTGTTTTAAGTAGATCTAGAATTGATAATTTCTTAGACTGCAGAAGATGCTTCTACTTAACCAATAGAGTTGGAATTGCACGTCCTCCTTCTTTTCCGTTTAATTTGAACAACGCTGTAGACGAATTGTTGAAAAACGAATTTGATATATACAGGGAAAAAGGTGAGCCTCACCCGATCATGGTAGAAAATAATTTAAAAGCTCTACCTTATGAACACCCTAATCTAGAAGAATGGAGAGAATCCTTACGTCATGGAGTCAAACGACACCATGAAGAAACTAACCTTATACTTAGAGGGGGCCTAGATGACCTGTGGATTAATACGGAAACTAAACAAATAATCGTTGTGGACTACAAAGCTACTTCGAAGAAAGGTGAAGTAAGTATAGATGCAGATTGGCAAATGGGTTATAAAAGACAGATTGAATTCTACCAATGGCTCTTAAGAGGTAATTCTTTTGATGTTTCTGATATAGGCTATTTTGTCTATTGCAATGGAATTTCAGAAAAAGATGAATTTAATAACCAACTTGAATTTAAAACTAAATTGATACCCTACAAAGGCAATGACGCTTGGGTAGAACCCACTTTAATGGAAGTAAAAGAAACACTACTGCAAGATTCTCCACCGAATGCAGATCCTAAATGTAGTTACTGTGCTTATGTGAAGAAAACTTTAATGATCTAGTCTACTGGACTTTCCAAGTAGTGCCTTTATCTGTGTCCTCTAATACAATTCCTTTTTCAAGCAATGAATCTCTAATTTTATCTGAGAGTTCAAAATCTTCATCCTCTCTAGCTTGATTTCTCTCATGAATCATAGATTGAATTTCTTCGTTGCTTAAAGTCGCCCCTATTTGAAAATAATCTTCTGTCTTTTGCTGCAGAATGCCTAAAGGTTCAGATAAATGTACCAAGGTAGCTCCTAAAACATTGGCCTCTTTTATATTTCCGTTTTCTTTAGCAAGATTGATTGATTTTACTATTTCAAAAAGGGCAGCAAGTGCCGAGGGCACATTAAAATCATCTTCCATAGCTTCTTTAAAAGGAGAAATGAGATCTGCATCATTAGAATGCTTTTCTTTTCTTAAATCTAAATCAATTAACGAAGTATATAAACGATCCAATGCACTCTTAGCTTCAAGCACTCCTTCTTTCGAATAATTAAGTGGACTCCTGTAGTGATTTGAAATTAAAAAGAATCTAATCACCTCAGAAGGGAATTCTTTTAATGCTTCCTTTATAGTTATAAAGTTATCTAAAGATTTAGACATCTTCTCCTTATCAATTCTTAAAGGGCCAGTGTGCATCCAGCATTTAGCAAACTTTTCTCCCGTTGCACAAACAGATTGCGCTATCTCATTTTCATGGTGGGGAAATTTGAGATCTATTCCACCTCCATGTATGTCAAAATTATTTCCTAAAGCACCCATACTCATAGCTGAACATTCTATATGCCATCCAGGCCTGCCCCTTCCCCAAGGCGAGTCCCAAGCTAGTCCTTCTTCAGCTTTTTTCCAAAGAACGAAATCAGCAGGGTTCTTCTTTTCTTCATCTACATCTATTCTTGCACCAGCAATTAAGTCTTCGGTGTTTCTATTGGAAAGCTGTCCATATTCTTTAAAGGAATCAGTAGAAAAATAAACATCCTTATTCCCAATATAAGCATGACCTTTACCAATCAATCCTTCTATCAAAGAAATGATGGATTCGATGTTATCAGTTGCTCTAGGTTCCAGATCTGGGCTAATCATTCCTAGATCATTAAAATCTTCTTGCATGGATGCGATGTATTTATCGGTTAATTCTGTGGCTTCAGCATTCAAATCTTTTGCTCTAGCAATAATCTTGTCGTCTACATCAGTAATATTTCTTATGTAATTTACTTTATAGCCTGCATTTCTTAGATACCTAACAATTAAATCAAAACACAAAAACGTTCTAGCATGGCCTATGTGAGTATCATTATAGACGGTCATTCCACAGATATACATTCTGACCTGTTTGCCATCCAGAGGAACTAATTTCTCTTTTTTTCCAGTTTGACTA
Organism: uncultured Gammaproteobacteria bacterium; assembly: GCA_913042085.1. Classification (GTDB taxonomy): domain Bacteria; phylum Pseudomonadota; class Gammaproteobacteria; order Magnimaribacterales; family Magnimaribacteraceae. The sequence continues at coordinate 10,208 of CAJWKH010000006.1, forward strand.
TTAAATATCTTCACAATGCTGCTGCTTCTTTAAGTCTTTTTATTACCCTTTCTTGACCCATGACTTCAGTGACCTGATCTAGTTCTGGACCAGAAAGCTGACCGGTTATTGATGCCCTGATAGGCATAAAAAGACCTTTCCCTTTAGCTCCTGTCTCCTCACCGATCAATTTCATTGTTTTAGACCAATCCCCCCAATTATCTTTTACAATTTTTTCAGCCAGTTTAAAGAAGTCAGGTCCGGATTGCTTGATTAGATCTTCCACCTCTTTAACTGTGCTTAAAGAATTTACAAAAAGATTGTCTAAATATTCAACCGCTTCATCTGGAAAAACAATATTGTCCTTAATAAGCCCTACAAAACTATATTTATCTATATCTTTAGGTAGATTCTTTAGGTGAGATTCTAACCAAGAACTTAATTCTTCAATAGACTTGGATTCAATAACATTTTTTTGCCAAAACTTTAATTGATCATGGTCAATTCTACTCGGAGAAGTTGAAATATTATCTACATTAAATACTGAAGATAATGCCTCTAAATCCCTTAATTCATTATCCGGAATAGTGTGCCCTACCCTTGAAAGATAATTAATAACAGCTTGAGGAAAGTATCCTATTTCTTTTAGTTCTTTTATAGAAAGGCTACCGTTTCTCTTGGATAAAGGAGCGCCGTCATCTCCAGTAAATAAAGCTACGTGAATGAATTCTGGAATCTTAAGATTTAGGGCTTCCAGTAAGGCAATTTGTCTAGGTGTGTTGCTTAAATGATCATCTCCTCTTAGGACTACATTTACACCCATCAAAGAATCATCTATGGCATTAGCGAACATAAAGGTAGGGCTTAAATCTTTTTTTCTTACTATAAAATCATCTAAATCACTAGTATAAAAAGACTGTTCTCCCTTCACTAAATCTTGAAAAGTTATTGTTTTGTCTTTAGGCAGCCTGAATCTATATACAGGTTGAGTGCCTTTCTCTAATTCTTTCTCTATTTCTTTCTCAGAAGCATTGGCCCAAATACCTGTATACCTTGGAGGTTCACCAGCGGCCATTTGATTTCTTCTTATTATTTTTAATTCTTCATCGCTAGTGAAGCACGGATAAATTAAATCCTGCTCAAATAACTTATCATAGAAACTTTCATATATTGAATTTCTTTTAGATTGATAATACGAGTCTTCTGGACCACCAATCCTTGGCCCTTCTTGCCAACCAAGGCCCATCCATTCCAGATCATCACAAACCGCTTCTGAAAATTCAGTTTTAGATCTTTCTGCATCAGTATCTTCAATCCTTAATATAAAAGTACCTCCTGACTTAATTGCCAAGAGTACATTCAAAAGAGCTGTCCTAAGATTACCTAAGTGTAAAAGTCCTGTAGGACTTGGACAAAATCTTGATTTATATGCAGGCATTTTCTAATTTAATTGGAAGCTATTCTTTAAAGTACGTATTATAGCCTCCTCACGGCAATGATTATTAAAGAAAAATGAAACAACTCTTATCTATCATTAGTTCAATAATAATACTTATTGGACTTCTTTGGCTAACGGGCTGTTCTCAAGACAAGGAGATAAAAGTGATTACGTTCGAAACAACCTTAGGACCTATAGTAATAGAATTATTTGAAGAAGAAGCACCAATAACTTCAAAGAATTTTTTGGAATATGCAGAAAGTGGCTTTTTTAATGGAACCTTGTTCCATAGAGTTATACCTGGATTTGTGATTCAAGGAGGAGGAATGGAATCTGGAATGATCGATAAAAGAGGGAAAGACCCAATCCAAAATGAAGGTAATAACGGTGTAAAAAATCTAAAATGGACATTATCGATGGCAAGAACCAATGAACCTCATTCGGCTAGCTCCCAATTTTTTATTAACCTTGTGAATAATAGTTCTCTGGATCACACTGAAGAAACTATGCAAGGATGGGGATATGCAGTGTTTGGTGAAGTTGTTGAAGGTTTTGAAACCGTAGAAGCTATTGCGGCTATTGCAACTGGAAGTTCTGGCTTTCATCAAGATGTGCCTTTAGAAGAAATTTCAATAGTAGATACAAAGGTCACGACGGAGTAGGAATGGCTTATTGTTTTATATCTGATCTCCATTTACAGGAAGACAGGCCAGATATTACTCAAGCATTTCTAGGTTTTCTAGAAGAGACAGTCTCAAAAGCAGAAAAGCTATACATCCTTGGCGACCTATTTGAAGCCTGGATAGGAGATGATGATCAAAATGATTTTATCTCTGAAATCAGAGAAGCTTTGCTAGTAACAAATAAGACAACAGAAATCTTTATCATGCATGGAAATAGAGATTTCCTAATAAGGCCTGAATTTGCTTCTTCTTCTGGCATGAAACTCTTAAATGACCCCAGTACGGAAGAAATGTTTGGTAACCCGGTTTTACTAATGCATGGGGACTTACTTTGTATTGAAGATGTTGATTATCAATCCTTTAGAAAAACCACTAGGGATCCTAAATGGCAAGAAGAATTCCTGAGTAAATCTTTAAAAGAAAGAAAAGAGATTGCAAAAGACCTAAGGGATATCAGCAAAAAAGCAACTGGCGAAAAAAAAGAAGACATTATGGATGTGGCGCCTTCTGAAGTGGTTAAAACCATGCAGGAATCTTCTGTTAATCTTTTAATCCATGGGCATACACATAGGCCAAATACTCACAAGATTGAAATTAATAATAAGCCTGCCAGGAGGATAGTGCTAGGAGACTGGGATCAATACGGGTGGTATATTTGGATGGATTCTAGATCTTGTGAGCTAAAGAAATTCTCTATTTCTTAACCTCTCTCAATCTCAAAGATAAACCAAACACCAGAAAAACTAATCCTAGGATGAACCTGGGATCACTTAGATATATTTGAACTTCAACCGGATAAGCAATGGTTTTTTCTAAAGCGGCTATTTTAAATTCATGTTTACCAAACATATCAGGGTGGGTAACAATTTCCATAAATGCTCTTCTGCTTTTATACCTCATCAAGGCTGCTTGATCCCAGTTCTCTGCGCCCTCAATTCCAGCTATATCCATTGCAGTCGAAACCGCTTTACCTGCAAAAACTGGGTGGCAAGCTCTTTTAAACAGTTGCGGATACATATGTTCCATATATCGACCGAGTAAACTCTCTGCAGATTCCCCGGGTTCAGCGCCTTCTACGTCTTCTGGGTCTTCATCTATGTCTATAATATTAACCATTAAAAACTGTTTTCCTGAATCGTTCTCCATAAAACTCTTGATGGATTCATACATTTTAGAATCCAAACCACTGTTATTTTCTTGAAGTTTTTCTAAGAAAAGATCAATTTCTTCTGAATCTAGCTCTCCTCCTAAGTCTGTGTACCAAAAGAAAAACCCTAAATAAATGATTATTAAGCTTGCCCAGATTTTCATATTTCTTATCTCCAAATTACATCCTACTTAAATTCTATTAAATGAAAAGCTTTACAAAATTAACCTTTAATTATACTGTATATATATACAGTATTAATTTTACGAAACCCTTATGAAAATTGACTATCTGGGCGATGCTACAGAGGAAGATTTACCCCTCTTAGAAATACCCTATTTTCTAAATACCGTTAGAGTCGGATGGCCGAGCCCTGCTGATGACTATGTTGAGAGGCCAATAGATTTAAATGAGTACCTCATAAAGAATTCTGCTGCTACTTATTTTGTTCGAGTAAGTGGCGACTCAATGATTAATGCAAATATTGGTGATGGGGCTGTATTGATAGTAGATAGAAGTATAGAGCCGACCCATAATAAAATTGTCATAGCATCAATTGATGGCTCTTATGCGTGTAAAAGACTATTACTTAAACCTAGAGTTTGTTTAATGTCTGAAAACTCTAAATACCCTCCTATATTTATTAACAAAGAAGAAGAGCTTGAACTGGCAGGTACAGTCATAGCTGCAATTAACCTCTATTAAAAATGACCTATGCATTGGTGGACTGCAATAGCTTTTATGCTTCATGTGAAAGAATATTCAGACCTGACATAAAAAATAAACCGGTAGTGGTTTTATCAAATAATGATGGTTGTGTGGTGGCTTTATCTAAAGAAGCTAAACAAGTTGGTGTAAAAATGTGTGAACCCTGGTTCAAAATAGAGAAACTTTTTTTAAAAAAAGGTGGTATTGCCTTCTCTTCAAACTACGAGCTCTACGCTGACGTATCATCCAGAGTCATGCAAACCTTGGAACACCTTGCACCTAAAGTAGAGGTATACAGCATAGATGAAGCTTTTTTAGATCTTACAGGCTTAAGAGATTTAGAGAAGTTTGGTCATGAGTGCCGTGAAACAATAGATCAATGGGTAGGTATGCCAGTTTGTGTTGGCATAGGACCAACTAAAACATTAGCCAAAGTTGCTAATTACGGCGCGAAGAAATATCCAGCAACGAATGGAGTTGTTGATGTAACCAATCAAGAGAGACGACGTAAGTTAATGGCAATAATGCCTGTAAGAGAAGTTTGGGGAGTGGGAAGCAGAATAAATAAAAAACTAAATTCACTAGGCATTACAACGGCACTGCAGTTGTCAGAATTGGATACTAAATTAATAAAAAGAAAATTTAGCAGTGTATTAGAAAGAACTGTTATGGAGTTAAAAGGCTATCCTTGCATAGGCCTAAAAGAGCAACCAGCTACAAAAAAACAGATTGTTGTAAGTAGAACTTTCAGCAGAAAGATAACTGATCTAAATTCAATGAATGAAGCCATAAGTGACTACACATCTCGTGCATGTGAAAAATTAAGAAAAGAAGATCAATATTGCAAAATGGTCTCAGTGTTCATGAGAACCAATTATTTTAGAAAGCAGGATAAACAGTATCATGGCTCTATGAGTTACAAATTACACTCGCCAACAAACGATACTAGAGATGTTTTAAGGGCAACGAAAATGCTGTCAGAGGAAGTTTTCAGAAAAAATATTAATTTCATAAAAGCTGGCGTGATGCTTGGCGACTTTTACGATGAAGGCATTTATCAAGGTGACTTATTTAGGACAATGAGCAGCAGATCGGGAAGCAAAGAATTAATGTTAACGGTAGATAAAATAAATTCTTCTGGTATTGGAAAAATAACTTTCGCTGCTCAAGGCATAAAAAAAACATGGTCCATGAAGAGGTTCTTACAGTCCCCAAGATATCTAACCAACTGGGAAGAAATGCCAATTGTTAAATAGAATTAACAACCGCTATGAAATCTAAAAGTTTGTTCTTCTTTATTGATATAAGAAGATTCGATTGCAGCTAAATAATCTAATCTTTCTGAGTAATCTTCTTTAAATATTCCAGAATAAATATCTAGATAAAGATCACAATGTCTCGCTTCAGCTTCATGTAGTTTTGAATAAAATTTATTGAGAGCTGGAGGTAAAAGAGGAATAAGTGCATGGAAACGTTCACACGAACGGGCTTCAATCAAAGCACAGATAATTAAAGTGTCCTTTAATCTTTGAGGTTCTTGATTAGAGGAAGCTTCATACAAGGTTTTGGCGTATGCTCCTGGTCTAATGTTTCTATACTTATAACCTTCTTTTTTTATGACCCTTAAAACCTGTTCAAAATGTAAAAGCTCTTCTCTTGCTAGAGGAGAAAGTTTTTTTACTAGATTCTTATCTGGGTATCTGTGTATTAAGGAAATTGCTGTAGTTGCAGCTTTCTTTTCGCAATGCGCATGATCTATTAGGAGTATCTCTTGAGATTCAAGAGCTTTTCGTAACCATTTCTTAGGTGTTTGAGAGTGTAAGATTTTTTTCCATTTATTAGGCATTTAAATTATCTTCAAGTTTGAAGTACCTCTGATAATGGGCTTCAGAAAGCTCAAACAGCTCTTCTTCTATAATCTTTTTTAATACCAATAAGTCGCTTGTTTCTTTCGAAACTATTTCAAAACCAAATTCAGAAGGGTCGTTGATAGATTGGCTTGCGTGTCTAAACAAGTCGAATACCCAGCAGTAAGCATTAGTGTCTGTATTAAAAACTACCTTTAAACTCTCTAACTGTTCTTTTAAAAGAGTTTCATCCAATATTAAAACCTTTGATTGCATTATCTGAGTTTTAAGAATTTCAAGGCGACTAAGAACAGAACCTTTTTCAGAATCTGAATAAGAATTCCATTGAATAACCTCATGTTGAAAACGTTTACATCCTCTACAAACATCATCACCAAAAACTGTAGAGCAGACACCAATGCAAGGAGTTTTTACAGACTTATTCATTGATTAATATGATATATCTAAGTCACCTCAACGCAACTTTAAATTAAAGTTTTATGTTAAAATGCGGCACCCACATCAAGAACAAACCTTATTTGTCATGCTAAAAGATTACAAAGCACATTTTGAAGAGAGGGCTGAGAAGGGCATACCACCTCTACCTTTAAATGCTGAGCAAGTAGCTTCTCTTGTGGAGCTTATAAAAGAACCCCCTTCAGGAGAAGAAGACTTTATCTTGGATCTCCTAACAAATAGAACGCCAGCCGGAGTTGATCCGGCAGCTTACGTAAAAGCGGCCTTTCTTACAGATATTGCAAAAGGAAAAGCTAGTTCACCGCTTATCAATAAAAAACACGCTACTGAATTATTGGGAACTATGTTGGGTGGGTACAACGTAGAATCATTAATAGAGTTACTTGAAGATGAAGAAGTTGGCTCTATAGCAGCAGATGGACTTAGTAGTACTTTGTTAATGTTTAATGCTAAACATGATGTCATAGAATTATCAAAGAAGAATAACAATGCAAAAAGAGTCGTAGATGCTTGGACAAATGCGGAATGGTTTACTAATAAGCCTGAGTTGCCTAAAGTTATAAAAGCAATTGTCTTTAAAGTAGATGGAGAAATAAACACAGATGATTTATCTCCTGCGCAGGATGCACCTTCAAGACCCGATATACCCCTTCATGCTCTAGCCATGTTAAAGAAAACTTTTAAAGATCCTATTGATACCATAAATAAATTAGAAGAGTCTGGTTTGCCTGTAGTTTTTGTTGGAGATGTTGTGGGAACTGGATCTTCTCGTAAATCTGCTACCAATTCTCTTTTGTGGCATATAGGTGAAGACATTCCTTTTATTCCTAATAAAAGACAGGCTGGGATATGTATTGGTGGGAAGATTGCCCCTATCTTCTTTAACACTTTAGAGGATTCTGGAGCACTAGCTTTTGAATGTGACGTTAGCAAAATGAATTTAGGAGACGTAATAGAAATTTATCCTTATGAGAAGAAGGTAATTTCTTCTGAGTCTGGTGAAGTACTTTGCGAATACGAATATAAATCAAACACCTTACTTGATGGTGTTAGAGCTGGAGGAAGAATACCTTTAATTATCGGTAGAAGCTTAACTGATGAAACTAGAGAAATACTCAATTTGGATTCTTCAGATGTTTTTGTCCGACCAAAAGAAGCTGAAAAAAATACTAAAGGTTACACGCTGGCCCAGAAGATGGTTGGAAAAGCTTGTGGGGTAGACGGCATTAGACCGGGAATCTATTGCGAGCCCAGAATGTCCACTGTAGGAAGTCAAGATACGACTGGTCCAATGACACGCGACGAACTTAAAGAGCTTGCCTGTCTAGGATTTAACTCGGACTTAGTAATGCAATCCTTTTGTCACACAGCTGCTTATCCACTTCCTAAAGATATAGAAACTCAACACACTTTACCTGAATTTATTCAGACTAGAGGTGGTGTAGCTCTAAAACCAGGCGATGGAATTATACATTCATGGTTAAACCGGATGCTTCTTCCGGATATGGTTGGTACAGGCGGCGATTCACATACTAGATTTCCTTTAGGCATAAGTTTCCCAGCAGGTTCAGGGTTAGTAGCCTTTGGGGCAGCCCTAGGTGTAATGCCATTAGACATGCCTGAATCTGTTTTAGTTAGATTTAAAGGTGAACTACAACCTGGCATCACTCTTAGAGATTTAGTAAATGCAATTCCTTATGCAGCGCTTCAAACAGGCCAACTAACTTTGCCCAAAGAAGGCAAAGTAAATGTTTTCTCTGGTAGATGCCTTGAAATTAAAGGGCTACCTGATCTTAAAGTTGAACAGGCCTTTGAACTATCTGATGCCTCTGCAGAAAGATCAGCATCAGGTTGCACCATTAAGTTAAATGAAGAACCTATAAGAGAGTACCTTGAATCTAATATTATCCTTCTTAGGTGGTTAATTTCTGAAGGTTATGAAGATGAAAAAACTCTAGAAAGAAGGGCACAGGCTATGGAGTCCTGGTTGGAGAATCCAGTGTTAATGGAAGCAGATGACGATGCAGAATATGCCGCTGTACTGGAAATAGATCTTAATGAAATTACTGAACCTTTACTTGCTTGCCCAAATGACCCTGATGACATAAAACCTTTATCAGAAGTTGCTAAAACTAATATAGATGAGGTATTTATTGGTTCTTGCATGACTAATATAGGACACTTTAGAGCAGCTGGTAAATTACTTGATAAAGTAACTGAACTTCCTTCTAGGTTATGGATCTCTCCTCCAACCAAAATGGATAAGCATCAATTAACGAAAGAAGGTTATTACGATATTTTTGAGAAGGCTGGAGTAAGGCTTGAAATGCCAGGATGCTCTTTATGCATGGGGAACCAGGCTCGTGTAGAGGCTGAATCAACTGTTGTATCCACTTCAACTAGAAATTTTCCTAACAGACTGGGAGATGGTGCGAATGTGTTTCTAGCTTCAGCTGAACTTGCGGCAATATCAGCAACACTAGGATATATACCTACAATAGAAGAATATAATGAATTTATGTCTGAGATAAACACTATGGGACCGGACGTCTACAGATACTTAAATTTTCATGAGATTGCATCCTATAAAGAAGCTGCGAAGAACGCAGTTTTGCCCACTATTACCATTGAAGAGGTAAATTTAAATTAATTTAAATTGCTTTGTCTTAGTGATTTGGATTTATCACTTCTTAGATCTTCCAGATTTTTAAGATACTTCTCATCAATATCATCAGTTACATATTTACCATTGAAAATAGAACATTCAAATTGTTTAATATCTTTATTTCCTTGCTGAGCGGCTTGGATTAAATCTTCTAGGTTTTGATAAATTAACCAATCTGCATCTATAAAACTTTCTATCTCTTTTTCAGATCTGTTATGAGCAACTAACTCAGTGGTCGCGGCCATATCTATACCGTATACATTTTGAAATCTAATGGGCGGAGCTGCTGAAGCAAAATAAACCTTCTTAGCACCAGAAGATCTAGCCATCTCAATTATTTGTCTGCTTGTTGTGCCCCTTACAATTGAGTCATCCACCAACAGAACTACTTTATCTTTAAACTCTAAATCAATTGCGTTGAGTTTTTGTCTAACAGATTTTTCCCTTTTTTCTTGAAAAGGCATAATAAAGGTTCTTCCTATGTAACGATTTTTTACAAATCCTTCTCTATATTTAATACCTAAAGTTGAAGCAAGTTGTAAAGCTGAGGTAGTACTGCTATCAGGGATTGGTATTACTACATCTATGTCGTGATCTGGATTCTCTTTTAATATCTTATTTGCCAGGTATTCTCCCATACGTAATCTAGATTTATGAACTGAAATATTATCAATCGTAGCATCTGGTCTCGCCAAATAAACATACTCGAAGATGCAGGGAGTTGGTATAGGGTTCTTAATACAAGACTCAATTTCCATCTCACCTTCTGAGTTTATAAATACAGCCGATCCGGCTTCTATGTCATCTATTACATCAAAACCTAATGATTCTAAAACCGTACTTTCTGATGCGATCATATAATCCTTGCCTATCAGGTCACTTTCTTTACCGCCTAATATAAGCGGTCTTATGCCAAACGGATCTCTAAACCCTACAATGCCAATTCCATTTATCATTATTACAACAGAATAGGCTCCCCTTACTCTCTTGTGCAGAGCTTTTACAGCAGCAAAAATTTCTTTAGAAGTTGGATTTATTGAACCTTGTTTCTGGAGTTCATGCGCAAAAACATTTAACAAGACTTCGCTATCTGAGTCCGTATTTAAATGTCTTAGATCTTTCTCCTTTAGTGTTTGTTTTAATTCTTCATGATTAGTTAAATTTCCATTATGCGAGATACTAATGCCAAAAGGAGAATTGACATACATAGGCTGGGCCAACTCCCTATCTTCACTACCGGTAGTTGGGTACCTCACGTGACCGATACCCATCTGACCTCTTAAATTAATAACGTGCTGGTTTCTAATAACGTCACGAACAAGGCCTAATTGTTTCCTAATGAAGAATCTGTTATTTGTAGAGGTTGCAATTCCTGCTGCGTCTTGGCCTCTATGTTGAAGAATAGTAAGAGCGTCGTAGATAATCGGAGAAACTTCCGATTGACTTACAATGCCTACTACTCCGCACATAAAGTTATTTTATATCAAAGATTTAAATTTAAATTATCTTTATTTAAAAAAATTGAAGTACCGAGTTCCCATTCTTTAAGAACTGGTTCTGCTAATTCTACGAATTGAATGGTGTATTCTCGGGTTAAAGAATCTAACCACCACTGTTTTTTATCAAGGAAATCAATGTTGTAAATGAATACACTCGTAAGAACTGCCGCAACCTTTAACGCTCCAAAGCAAAGACCCAAAATCCTATCAACACCTTTCAATCCAATTACTGAAGTAATCTTAGAAAAAGTCGAGCCAGTAAATTTAAGTATCAAAAAGACAGATAAGAAAAGGATTAGAAAAGACAACGCCTTTTTAATCTCTAGTGTTTCTATATAAGGTACCAAAATTGGAAAAAGTAAGGGACCGTAAAACCAAGCAATAGATAAAGAAACTATCCAAGCAGCAGCAGAAAAAACTTCTTTTATGAATCCGTTAAAAAAACCTGTGATTCCAAAAGTAGACAATAAAGCTATAGAAATCCAATCTATCAAAACTAAATTTTCAATCATAGGGAATTATCTTAGGCGAAAATCTAGTCAAATCTGAAATTTTTGTTAGGTTATCTCTTGAATCATCTCTATCAATCGTCGGACCAACATATAAAATAAATTTATTATCTTCGTTATCTTTGTATCGGATATAAGCTTTAAGACCTCTACTCTTGAGAATCCTAAAATCATCCATTAAACTTTCTTTATTTTCGTATTCCTCAACTTCAATAGTCCAACCAGTTATACTTTCTACTTGAGCTGTTAATTCTTTTTCTTCTTCTGATGCTGAAGTGAAAGCCTCTATATCAAATGAAATACTTTGTTTTTTCTGAAAATCTTTACTAAGGCTTTCTTCAGGAATTGTAACGTCTATATCCGATCTAAAATAATTCTCAAAAGATTTAGGTTTAATGACAATAGACATAAGGACAAATAAAGATAGAAATAAAAGTAAAAGGTAGTTCAGTTTATTCATAAATCTATTTGTTTTAGTTTTGATAGAGATTCATAAGCTTCACTAACTGTAAAAAAGGATCCAAAAACAATAACCATATCAGTGTCATCTTCTTTTATGGCTTCTTTAATCGCTAAATCTACTGACTCGAAAGCCTCTACTTTGCCATGAGTCTCATTTAAAATAAGTTCTTTTAAATCAGCGCTTGGCATCGCTCTATCGATATCTGGAGAACAAGCATACCATTCTAAAATAACATGTTTAATCTCTTTTATGATTCCAGTTATATCTTTATCTTGCATTAATCCAACAATAGCCTTAATAGACTTTCCTTTAAACTCTTTATTTATAAAAGAGACAAGGTTTTGTACAGAAGCTAAATTATGGGAAACATCCAAAATAAATTTACCGTTTACGTCACACCTCCCCAGTAAAGTTGTTTTTTCTAAAATTTCTTTATAATCTACCTGACGATCAGTTATTTCTTTATAAGCAGCTACAGAGCAAGCAGCAGATTCCTTATTTAAGTTATTACTCTTTATTTCATCTTCAAAAAAATCTAATCCTAGCTGAAGTGTTTTTGAGTTTAGACCTTGTGCCTTTTGCAGAACAGTCTCGGGCATTTCAGTTGCGCCCATAATGATTGTTTTACCTTCTCTAAAAATTTCAGACTTCTCCTCACCAATTTCTTCTCTTGTATTGCCAAGCCACTTTTGATGGTCTAACTCAACATTAGTTAAAATTGAAATATCAGGATCTAATAAATTAACAGGATCGTATTTACCTCCCAATCCTATTTCTAGGATAGCAACGTCAATAGAATTCTTCTTAAAGATGATAAAAGCAGCAATTGTGGCGTAATCAAAATAAGTTAATCTAACTCCTCCTTTTATCTCTTCTATTGCTTTAAAAGCATTAATAATTTCTAAATCTGATAGCGGTAATCCATTTATCCTAATTCTTTCATTGAATTTAAATAAATGAGGAGAAGTGTATAGACCAACTTTAAAATTTGATTTTAGTAATAAATTGTTCAAGAATTCAGCTGCAGTTCCTTTCCCATTTGTTCCTCCAATAACAACAACTTTTTTTGCTATGGGGGAATCTAAGACTATATTCTTTATTGGCTCTAATCTTTTTAAGCCAAATTGGCCTTCTTCACTTCTGTTCAGGTTTATGTATTCAAGCCAGTCAACCAGCGAGTTAGAATTCATACAATTTTATGATTTTCTATTAGATAAGAGTCCAAAAATTAATCTGTGAATAGTTTCTTTTAAATCTTTTCTATGGACAATCATGTCTATAGCTCCGTGATCTAAGAGAAATTCACTTCTTTGAAACCCTTCAGGAAGTTGCACGTTTAATGTCTGCTCAATTACTCTTGGCCCTGTAAATCCAACCAAAGCTTTTGGTTCAGCAATATTAATATCACCTAACATGGCTAGACTTGCAGAAACTCCACCATAGATAGGGTCAATCATTACAGATATATAAGGCAAGTGTGCCAGATTCATCTTCTCTATTGCGGCACTTGTTTTGGCCATTTGATATAGAGAAATTAGTGATTCCTGCATTCTTGCACCACCACTAGTTGAAAAACACACAAAGGGGAGTTGATTAGATAGAGCATGGTTAACTCCTTCAACAAATTTATGACCTACAACTGAACCCATTGACCCTCCCATAAATCTAAATTCAAAAGCTGCTACAACTAAAGGTAGTTTATTTATAGTTCCTTCCATTACTATAAGCGCCTCATTTTCATTGCTTGCCTTTTCTGCAGAATTTATCCGCTCTTTATACGTTTTAGTATCTTTAAACTTCAACCAATCTTTCGGTGATTTACTTTCAGATATCTCTTTAGCCCCTGATTCATCCAAGAAAAGCTCTAATCTCTTTCTGGCACCAAGTCTAATATGATGATCACATTTCATACAGACATAAAGATTTGTTTCTAGTTCTGGAACGTAAAGTATATTGTTGCACGCTCTACAACTCTGCCATAAACCTTCAGGAATACTAGATTTCTTAATTGACCCCTTTCTTATAAATGAAGGTAATATTTTTTCAAACCAATTGGCCATTGCTATTTAATTGCTGCAGATAACTCTTTTGTTTTTTTAGCTATCTTCGTGATAGTGTCTCCTCCTTCGCCTATCAAATCTACGAATACGCTTCCAGCCACTATACCATCAGCAAGATCTTTTACAGATAAGGCTGAATCAGAATCTTTTATTCCAAAACCAATGGCGATAGGTAAATCTGTTTCACCGCCCAATAACTTAACTTTCTGTTTTACATCTTCCGAATCTAAATCATTTGATCCAGTAATACCTTTGACAGAGATGTAATAAATATAACCAGAAGAGACGTCGCAAATTTCTTTTACCCTAGAAATATTAGTTGTGGGTGCAATTAATCTAATTACATCTATTCCATTATTTTTAGCCTCAGTTGAAAATTCAGTACTTTCTTCAGGGGGCATGTCTACTATCAATAATCCATCTAAGCCTTGAGAAGCTGCTGCTTTACAAAATTCCTTCACTCCCATGGATTCAAAAGTATTCATATAACCCATAAAGACTATGGGTGTTGTTTTATTAGATTTCCTAAATTTTGATACTAAATTTAGAGCATCATTAATACTAGTATTATTTAATAATGACCTCTCATGGCCTTTTTGTATAGAAACTCCTTCGGCCATTGGGTCTGAGAATGGAATGCCTATTTCGATAATATCTGCACCTTCTTCTACCATGCAGTTCATGATATTTAGAGTTGTTTCTAAATCAGGATCTCCTGCAACTATATAAGTTATAAGAGCTTTAGAATCATTTGATGATAATGCATCAAATGTAGTTTTTATTCTATTCATTAAAGTTCTATTCCTTCTATAGACGCTACAGTATTTATGTCTTTGTCTCCTCTCCCTGAAATATTTACGACAATACTTTGCTTATTCTCCATTGTTGGAGCTAATTTTCTTACGAAAGATAAAGCATGTGCCGTCTCTAATGCCGGCATAATTCCTTCTACTTTAGTTACTTCTTTGAAGGCTTCTAAAGCTTCATCGTCATCAGCAACAACATACTCGGCTCTTCCTGTATCTTTCAACCAAGCGTGCTCAGGTCCAACTCCAGGATAATCTAATCCTGCAGAAACCGAATGGGTTTCTAAGATCTGACCGGCATCATCTTGCATTAAATAAGTTCTCATACCATGCAAAACACCTTCCTTACCGTCATTTAAAGGGGCTGCATGCTTTCCTGTACTCAACCCTAAACCGCCAGCTTCCACACCAATTAGTTTTACTTCTTTTGAATTTATAAAAGGGTAAAAAAGACCTAAAGCATTGGATCCTCCTCCAACACATGCAACTAGAACATCAGGATTTTTTCCTATTTGATTAATACTCTGCTCTATCACCTCTTCACCAACCACTGCGTTGAAATCTCTAACAATTTCAGGATAAGGGTGAGGCCCTGCAACACTCCCAATAATATAATAAGTGTCATCGACATTAGTAACCCAATCACGCATGGCTTCGTTCATTGCATCTTTTAATGTTCTAGTTCCTGAATTGACCCCAACCACTTCAGCGCCCAAGAGCTTCATCCTAAAAACGTTTAAAGATTGTCGTTTAATATCTTCTTCTCCCATGTAGACAACACAATCTAGACCATGACGAGCTGCCACAGTTGCACTTGCTACTCCATGTTGACCTGCTCCTGTTTCCGCAATAATTCTTTTTTTACCCATGTGTTTTGCAAGGAGAATTTGGCCTACAGTATTATTAATCTTATGTGCTCCAGTATGGTTTAGATCTTCTCTCTTAAGATAAACTTGGGCTCCTCCTAAAATCTCTGTCCATCTTTTTGCAAAATAAAGAGGAGAAGGCCTCCCAACATAGTCCTTGAGATCTTTATGAAACTCACTTAAGAACTTTTTATCCTTTTTAATGATTTTGTATTGCTCGTAAAGCGCATCCAAAGCAGGCACGAGAGTTTCAGCTACATACCTTCCTCCATATACTCCAAAACGACCTTTATTATCTGGTAAGGTTTTTTCAGACATCAAATCTCCTAACTTTTTCTATTAAATTTCTAACCTTTACTGGATCCTTAATACCTGGAGCAGACTCTACCCCAGTACTTACATCAACGCCTTTACAAGGTACAGAAGAAATAGCTCTTTCAACGTTCATTGTATCTATACCTCCAGCTAACAAGAAAGGAATTTTTAGCTGGGCGTCAATTAGATCCCAATTGAAAGGTTGTCCCGTTCCTCCATAAGACCCTTCTTCATACGAGTCCAAAAGCAACATCTTTGCGTCTGCAAAATTTCTATTTATCTCTTCAAAGTCTGTTTCTTCGTTAACCCTTACGGCTTTAACAAAACCTTGAGTAAATTTAGAACAAAATTCTGTGTCTTCTTCGCCATGAAGTTGAGGTATTGCATGCGGAATTTTATCCAAGCATTCTTCAATAAATTCTTGGTCTTTATTTACAAACACAAGAAATATATCTAAATCATTCTTAATTGATTCTGCAATACTTACTGCCTTGTCTATTTCTATAAACCTTTCACTTTCTTCATGAAGAATAAAACCTAAAGCATCAGCCCCTGCTGCTTCAACCATCTGAGCATCTTCTTTTGAAGTGATTCCACAAATCTTTATAAAATGAGTCATATTATTAGTGAATTATAACGTATCCCTACGAAGTAAGACTTTACTAGAGCTGAGGGGTGCTAGGTTTCGGTATATGAAAAATTTTTGGATAACTGGGGCCTACAAAATACAAGCCTGTAGAGTCTACTGTTTTACCAGCAATCTTTCTATCTCTTAGATTCAATATTTTCTTCACTTCCAAAGGACTGATCTCCTTTTTTCCTACCATTATCAAAGTTCCAACAATCACTCTTACCATGTGCAGTAAGAAGGCATTGGCTTTTAAATCAATCAAAATTAAATCTTTCTTCTTTTTTATCTCAATACTCTTCATATTCCTGATGGGTGTTTTTGATTGACATCCTGAACCACGAAAAGAGCTAAAGTCATGCTCTCCAACTAGATATTTAGAAGCTCTGTGCATGGCCTGGTGATCTAACTCCTGAGGAATATAAAGAGATCTCTTAGACCATAAAGCTGAAGGCGTATCATTGTTTCTTATGATGTATCGATAAGACCTATCTAAAGCTGAGAATCTTGCATGAAAACTATCTTCTACTTCTCTAGACCAGATCACTCTTATATCGTGAGGCAAATAAGAATTTACTCCCCTTACCCATTCATCCGCCCTTCTAGAAGAATTAGTTTCAAAATGAATAACCTGCATAAGAGCATGCACCCCACTATCCGTCCTACCACTACAAAAGGATTTTATTTGTTGGTCAGCAACCTTTTTAAGGCCCTTATCCAGAAATCCTTGGATAGTTTGGTTGGTACTTTTTTGTTTTTGAAAGCCAAAGTAATTAGTACCTTCATACTCTAGACCAAGAGCTACCAGGTATTTATTATTTGGCATTGGAAATCTGCTCTAAGAGAGAATTAGCGACGACTGTATTTTCTTCAGATAACCCTTTAGATTTGATAACTTCCATTAATAATTTTTTAGCTTCGGGCTTTTGGTCCATCTCTATTAAACTTCTAGAAAGATTAATTTTTGCAAGATTCTCATCTCCTACTTCGGAAAGATTTGAAGATTCTATTTTTGGATTATTCTTTTTTCTCTCAAACCTTAAAGTTTGAATAATAAAACAGAATAGAGTTAAACCTAATAATAAACCCAGAAAACCTTCCAAATAGGTTCCCGTAAAGAAAAAAAACTCAGTTTCTATATTTAATAAGAAGCTCTCCATTATTTAATCAAATAATAATGAAGCTATTTGGATGCTATTTAAAGCAGCTCCTTTTAATAAGTTATCAGCAACGACCCACAAATTAAGTCTGTTTTCATCCCAAAGATCTTTTCTAACTCTCCCTACATGAACTAAGTGACTTCC
>CAJWKH010000007.1 GCA_913042085.1 uncultured Gammaproteobacteria bacterium
TGTCACTTAAGAGAGGTTAAAGATCTCCTTTTGCACGAATTTCGCTTTGATCTATGGTGAATTGCTTGCCATACCTTGCTTCCAGTTTCTTTTGATTTTCTGTTATCACTTCAACAGGATCTAGCCCCAAAGACATACAAGCGGTAACCCAGTACCACATGATGTCTCCAAGCTCTCTTTTCATATGAAAGATATTATCTTCATCTGCAGGCTTGCCTTGAAGGACCATCTTTTTAACAATTTCAACAAACTCACCAGCTTCACTGCCCAGACCAAGTGCTCCGGTTAGGAGTCTTGGTATGTCTATATCAGAGTTATCTTGAATATTGTCTAATGATTCTTTAAGTTTTTCTATTTTTAGGCTCGGATCGCTCGTAACTTTGGTTACAAAATCACAGTAAACATTAAAAAATTCTGTTGCTTCTTTCATCCTTTCATCATACCTAAAGTATTAAAAAATGAAAAAGGATTTACCTATCATTCTTAGTTAAAATAGTCGAGTGGATGTATCTGAAATATTTGAATCTTTAAACGAGCCCCAAAGACAAGCTGTAACTTCAGATTCTAAAAATTTATTAGTCTTAGCGGGAGCTGGCTCAGGCAAAACAAGAGTAATCGCCCACAGAGTTGCTTGGCTTATCAAAGCAAATGGCATTAATCCACATTCAATTTTAACAGTAACTTTTACTAATAAAGCTGCACGTGAAATGCGAGGACGCATAGAAGGGATTGTGGAGCAGGAGATGGGTAACTTTTGGTGTGGGACTTTTCATGGCATCTCACATAGACTTCTAAGGACTCATTGGGAAGAGGCAGGCCTAAGAAGAGAGTTCGCTATTTTAGATTCTGAAGATCAATTTAGAGTAATAAAGAGAGTAAGTAAGTCTATTGGCCTGGATGACACTAAATGGCCA
This sequence comes from uncultured Gammaproteobacteria bacterium, assembly GCA_913042085.1. Classification (GTDB taxonomy): domain Bacteria; phylum Pseudomonadota; class Gammaproteobacteria; order Magnimaribacterales; family Magnimaribacteraceae. Next base: position 915 of record CAJWKH010000007.1, read on the forward strand.
CCAAGACAAATTCAATGGTTCATCAATAAACAGAAAGATGAATGTAGAAGATCTAAGGATGTAGAGACCTCAGACGATTACTTTGCAGAAAAGATGAACGAGGCTTATAGAGCTTATGAAGAATTGTGTGAAAGAGAAAGTCTAGTAGACTTTGGAGAATTGCTTTTAAGAACTTATCTACTTTTAAAATCTAATCAAGATGTTTTGGGCCATTATAAGAAGAGATTTAAACATATCCTTGTCGATGAGTTTCAGGACACCAACGAAGTTCAATATCAATTTTTAAAATTATTATGTGAAGGCAGCGGTCACATTATGTCTGTAGGAGACGACGACCAATCAATATATGGGTGGAGAGGTGCGAAGAGTGAAAATATAAACCGCTTCACCAAAGATTATAAAAACACTGAAATAATTAGGTTAGAGCAGAATTACAGGTCCACCTCAGTCATTTTGGGGGCTGCAAACGCAGTTATAAAAAATAACCAAGGCAGGATGGGTAAAGAATTATGGACCGATCAGAAAGAAGGAGAGCCTATATCTATATATTCAGCCTATAACGAAGATGATGAAGCAAGATATGTTGTTGGAAGTATCCAGAATTGGATGGAACAAGGAAGGGATTTAAGTGAGGTAGCCATCCTTTATCGATCAAATGCTCAATCTAGAGCTCTAGAAGAGGCAATATTAAGAGAGGGCTTGGCTTATAGAATATACGGCGGCTTAAGATTCTACGAACGAGCTGAAATAAAAAATGCTATGAGTTATTTAAGGCTTGTATTTGGCAGGGAAGATGACGCTGCCTTTGAGCGGGTTATCAACATACCTCCAAGGGGTATAGGAGCTAAGACTTTAGATATAATCAGATCAAGAGCTCAGAAGATCGAATCGTCCCTTTGGAAAGCTTGTGATGATTTAATAGCAACGGACGGTTTAACTCCTAGGGCCAGTCAGTCAGTCCAGGGCTTCATGTCGGACTTTGAGGATTTAGAAATAGAAACAAAGGATCTTACTTTGCGAGATCTTGTAGATCATGTTATTCAAAGGAGCGGATTAATTGAGTACCATAAAAAGGAAGCAGGAGAAAAAGGAAGAACCAGAGTAGAGAACTTGGCTGAACTGGTAACCGCTGCCTCAGATTTTGAACCAGAACCACTGGATGAAACAGAAGCAGTTCCTCTTAAATTGTTTATAGATCATGCAGCTTTAGATGCAGGAGAGACACAGGCATCTGACCATGAATCAGCCATTCAACTTATGACCCTTCATTCCGCTAAAGGCCTAGAATTCCCTCTTGTCTTTATAACAGGCTTTGAAGAGGGTCTTTTCCCGCACAAGCTATCTATTGACGAAGCTGATCAGCTTCAAGAGGAGAGAAGGCTATGTTATGTTGGAATGACAAGATCCATGGAAAGGCTTTTTATTGTGCATGCAGAAATGCGCAACCTCCATGGGACAGAAACTTTCAACCCACCGTCTAGATTCCTAAGAGAAATTCCAGCAGAACTGACACTCGAAGTTAGAACTGGCGGAAGTATACCTAGAAGAAACGCTTCAACAGGTAAATTATCTAAAGGTGAAGTTCCTGATACTGAATTCAAGTTAGGCCAAAGAGTTTTCCACGAAGTCTTTGGTGAGGGTGTTATTTTGAACTATGAAGGGCAAGGATCAAATGCCAGAGTAGAAGTAAATTTTGATTCAAGTAAGACTAAGTGGTTGATGGTTTCTTACGCTAAACTGCAGAACATATAATAAGGAAAATTATGAAAAAATTATTAGTAACGACTTTTCTTTCCGTAACCTTAATTTCTTGTTCAAACGAACAGGTTTCTGTGGAAGAAGGTTCTTGTTTCTCTAACGGTACCAGTACTTATCAATGGACTATGGTTACTACTTGGCCCAAGAATTTTCCTGGTTTAGGACTGGCACCTGAGAACTTCTCAAAGTACATAGAAGAGATGACTTGCGGCCGAATGAAGATAAAGGTTTATGGTGCTGGAGAATTTGTTCCCGCTATGGGAGTTTTTGATGCAGTTTCTCAAGGGAACGTTCAATTAGGCCATGGAGCTTCTTATTATTGGACTGGAAAGGTTAAATCTTCTCAATTTTTCACGGCAGTACCTTTTGGACTAACAGCTCAAGAAATGAATGGATGGCTTCATTACGGTGGTGGACTTGAACTTTGGCAAGAAGCCTATGAGCCATTTAATCTAATACCTTTAGCAGGCGGAAATACAGGTGTACAAATGGCGGGATGGTTTAAAAAAGAAATTAATTCTTTAGATGATTTAAAAGGCTTAAAAATGAGAATACCTGGATTAGCAGGGGAGATCTTTACTAGAGCTGGAGCCGAGACCGTTACTCTGCCAGGCAATGAAATATTTTTATCCTTGCAACAAGGAGTTGTCGATGCTGCAGAGTGGGTAGGTCCTTATAATGATCTTACGTTCGGGTTTCATCAGGTGGCTGATTATTACTATTATCCTGGATGGCATGAACCCGGCTCAACACTTGAAATTATTATCAACAAAGATGCTTACGATTCGTTACCTGAAGATTTAAAGGCAATTATTAAATATGCAGCGAGAGCATCCAATCAAGAAATGTTGGATGAATACACTGCTAGAAACAACAAGGCGCTTAATGAGTTAATTGAGAAGCACAATATAGAATTAAAGAAAATACCAGATACGGTCCTTGTTGAATTAAGGAGAATCACTGACGAGGTAATGGAAGATTTTATAGCAGACGATGAAATGGCCCAGAAAGTATATAAATCTTATAAAGAGTTTAAGGAGCAGGTTATCAATTACCACCGTATTTCTGAGAAGGCTTACATAGATACCAGGGAACTTGATTAACAACCTGCGCTTAGATCTTCCTGTAGGTTATTTGAGTTGTAGATTTAATTAACTAATTATCCGTAAACTGCGTTAGGGAGTGCAGTTACTAATTCAGGAAAGATAGCCAGTGTAATTAGTAAGGCAATTTGTATAAGGATAAAAGGTACAACCCCTCTGTATATTGCCTGGGTAGGCAAAGCGTCAGGTGCAACGCCCCTAAGATAGAACAGCGCAAATCCAAAAGGCGGCGTTAGAAATGAAGTTTGAAGGTTTATCGCAATCATAATTCCTAACCATATTGGATCAATTCCTAGCATTAATAAGGCCGGCCCCACTATTGGGACAACAACAAGAGTAATTTGTATAAAATCTAATATGAAACCCAGCAAGAAGATAATAATCATTACCACTAAAACTGCGCCAAAAGCACCTCCAGGCAACTGAGTAAATATACTCGTAATTAGATCATCACCACCAAAGCCCCTAAAGACAAGAGAAAAAATAGAAGATCCTAAAAGGATCATAAACACCATTGCAGTAATTTCCGTAGTAGCTTCTACCGCTTCTTTTAAATTTCTCCAAGTAAGACTACTTTTGCTTAAGGCTAAAAGAAGCCCACCAAATGCTCCAACGCCCGCTGCTTCTGTTGGGGTAGCGATGCCTAGAAGTATTGAGCCTAAAACTGAAGTAATTAAGACAAAGGGAGGTAATAAGCTCGTGATAAGTATTTTCCACCTATTTTTTACAATCTTAACCTCTTGTGCGGGGGCCATACTTGGGGAAATGTAGGCTCTAATAGCAACATAAGCTGCGTAACAAAATACAAGTATTAGGCCGGGAACAATTGCACCCATAAATAGGTCTCCAACTGAAACGGTTCTTGCTGAAAAATTTCCTATGCTAAGTTGAGATTGTTGGTAAGAGGCAGATAAAACATCTCCTAATATAACCAAAGCAATTGAAGGAGGGATTATTTGACCTAGTGTGCCGGTAGCACAAATAGTTCCTGCAGCAAGGCTTTGATCATAATTTCTAGAGAGCATAATTGGCAAGGAAATAAGGCCCATTGCTATGACAGTTGCACCTACTATTCCAGTACTGGCAGCTATCAAAGCTCCTACAATTATTACTGAAATAGCTAAGCTTCCTCTGAAGCCACCTATTATTTCCGCCATGTTGCTGAGAAGGTCTTGAGCAAGGTTAGACTTTTCTAACAAGACACCCATAAAAACAAACAAGGGCACGGCAACCAACGTCATGTTTGTCATGTCTCCATAAAGTCTATTAGGTATTGCTCCTAGGAATGAACTTTCGAAAGTATTTGTTACTATTCCGAGACCTGCAAAGATAAGAGCCGTGCCGGCTAAAGAGAAAGCGACTGGGAATCCTGCCAACAAAACTAAGCATATAACGCCAAACATTAATAATGGAATTAACTCAACCATCTTTTATTGTTATTAATGATTTAAAAATTTCAGATAAGCTTTGAAGCCCAAGTAGAACTGCCAAAGCAATGAGTAAAGATTTTTGTACATATACAAATGGCAGGCCATCAGGCTCTGGAGACACTTCCATAATTCTCCAAGAAAATTCGACGTAACCCCAAGAGGAGAAAAGAATCATCCAGCAAACAGGCTGTAGAAATATAATATTTCCTAATAAATCAACCCAAGCTTTTCTTAAATCTGAGAAGTCCCTATAAAAGATATCGACTCTTACGTGAGCCCCTCTCTTTAGAGCAAATGCAGATCCTAGAAGAAACAATCCTCCGTGGAGATAAAGGACTACGTCTTGAAGCAAAACAGATCCCATATCTAAGCCATAGCGCATTATGACTACAACGCAGGTTACCAAGACCATAACAGCTACAAACCAAGAACATATCTTCCCCGTTAATTCAGAAAAGTTATCTAGGGTTTTGCTAATTTTATGCAATGGTTAAAGTTTATAGTTAGTTAAAATTTGAATTATAATTATGGGGAGGTATTTATGAATTTACAATTTACACAAGAAGAGCTCGATTTTCAAAAAGAAGTTAGAGATTGGATTAAAGAAAATTATCCTGATGACATGAAAGAGAGGTATATGAATGCCCCTAATGGTCATGTAACTAAAGAAGAGCATGTAAAGTGGCAGCAAGCTTTATACTCAAAAGGATGGGCAGGTATAAATTGGCCTAAAGAGTATGGCGGTGCATCTTTTACTGCTTCTCAAAAGTATCTTTTTAGTAAAGAAATGGCAGCGGCAAGGGCACCAGGGTTTACCGCCTTTGGTATCTCCATGGTATCTCCTGTAATAATGGCTTTTGGAACAGACGTACAAAAGAAAAAATATCTTCCAGATATTTTATCTTCCAAGGTATGGTGGTGTCAGGGATATTCGGAGCCAGGATCAGGTTCTGATCTTGCGTCGCTCAAGACTAAAGCTGAAGACAGGGGTGACCATTATTTAGTTAATGGTGCTAAAACCTGGACTACTATGGCCCAGCATGCAGATATGATCTTTTGTTTGGTTAGAACAAGCCAGGAAGATATAAAGCAAAAAGGTATCTCCTTCTTACTTATTGATATGCATTCTGAAGGCATTGAGGTTCAACCTATAGACACTTTAGATAATACGCCAATAGGGCATCATGAAGTAAATACTGTCTTCTTTACGGATGTAAAAGTTCCGAAAGAGAATCTTATTGGAGAAGAAGGTAAGGGTTGGACTTACGCAAAGTATCTACTTGAATTTGAGAGAGGGAATGGTTATTCCTCTGAACTATACCAACAACTTCAACAATTAAAGGCAAAGGCAGAAACAGAAGATGCCAGTGGATATAAGTTATCTGAAGATAAGAACTTTATGGAATCAATTGCTAAATTAGAAGTGCAAATCAACGCGATGGAAGCAACTGAACTCAGAATATTAGGTAGTTTAACTGCTGGTCAAAATGTAGGACCTGAATCTTCGCTTCTTAAAACAAGAGGCACTGAGATAGGTCAGGCTATAACAGAGTTAGCTGTTGAATTAGTAGGTTATTACGGTATTCCTTTTAATAATCCAGGACCAGAAATTGGTAATAATGAGCCCGCCATAGGAAGTAAGTTTGCCAATACCGCTGCTCCTAGATATTTCAATTATAGAAAAGCTAGTATTTATGCTGGATCAAACGAGGTCCAAAGAAATATTATGGCGAAGCTAGTTTTAGGTTTATAAATGATTGCACTCATCGCCCCAGCAAAAAGATTAGATTATGACTCTGATTTATCCGTAGAAGACTTTTCTATTGCTGAACACTTGAAAGAAAGTAAGGAACTTATAAAAGAATTACAAAAGAAAAGTCCAGAAGACCTATCTTCTTTGATGGGCCTTAGTGAAAACCTTTCCATGCTTAATTTTGAAAGAAACATGAATTGGCAAGTGCCTAAAAAGCCTTCTAACGAAGTCAGACAAGCTATATTTGCTTTTAAAGGTGATGTTTACGTTGGACTTGACTCAGAAACTCTAAGCAAGTCAGATATTAAGTACGCACAAAATAATCTTGCTATTTTGTCTGGGCTTTATGGTCTGTTAAAGCCTTTAGATCTTATGTATCCATACCGACTTGAAATGGGAACTAAAATGAAAAATGAAAAAGGTAAAAACCTATACGAGTTTTGGGGAAATAAAATCACAACAAGCATTAATGCACTTGCAAAAAAGAATAATTCAAAGGGCATAATAAATTTAGCTTCAGTAGAATATTTCACTTCAGTAAAAGCAGAAAACCTAGATCTTCCGGTCTATAGTCCAGTCTTTAAAGATTTCAAAAATGGCAAATATAAAATTATTAGCTTTTTTGCAAAGAAAGCGCGAGGGTCTATGGTCAGGTTTGTAATTCAAAACAAGATTAAAAACCCTGCAGGCCTAAATAAGTTTAATTTAGACGGTTATAAGTACAGTAAAAAGGACTCTTCCGAGTATTCGCCTGTATTTCTAAGAAATTAATTAAGAAGGTATTTCGCCATCTAGATATTTTCTTCTAGGTAGCATATCTTCAAATTCAGGATCTTTCTTATCTGCTTTGGCCTTAAAGGCCACAGACATTTCATCGCCAATACCCATTGCATTATTCCATAAGGCTATGTGATTCAGTGACTCTTCTACCGTATGATCTCTACCATAATTTAGAGATTCTTTAGACCCGGCTACAGCAAGAGGTCCTTTAGAAGCAATTTCTTTAGCAACTTCCATAACAGCTGTCATCATCTCTTCTTTGGTATCAAAAACTTTATTCACCAAACCATGTTGTAAGGCTTCTTCAGGCATAAATCTTCTTCCTGTATAGGCCAACTCTCTAACTATACCTTCAGGAACAAGCCTAGGTATTCTTTGTAAAGTACCCACGTCTGCTGCCATTCCAATATTTATTTCTTGGATACAAAAGAAAGCATCTTTAGTGCAGTAACGAAGGTCAGTTGCTGTGGCCAGGTCTACACCTCCACCTATGCATGCACCTTGTATTGCAGAGATTACAGGCATCCTTGCTTTTTCAAGACAAGTTATTGTGTGCTGTAGGTCTAAAGTCACCCTATAAGCAGATTCGCTCCTCATTCCGTTATGTGCATTCGGAGGAGAGTCAGAGGGTGCAAAATTGGCTAGATCCATACCAGCACAGAAGTGTTTTCCTTCTCCTGAAAGCACTATTACTCTCGCAGAAGCATTATCAGAAAGGTCTTCTACTAAGTGAGGCAACTCAGACCAGAAAGCCTTGTTCATGGAATTGAAATCATCCGGTCTATTCATTTTAACGTGCGCAATCTTGTCCTTAATTTCTACATCAAAACAGCTGTAATCCATAATAAACTCCTTAATTTAAGCAGATCCTGTAATATTTATTATCTCGTCTACTTTTTCTTGTAATTCATCAACTAAATCAAACGCCTTATTGTGAGGCAATACGACTTTCCTATCTCTACTCAATAATTCAAGTCCTTTTTTTAGCTCTTGAGCGTTTTGTTTTAATTTTTCGTTATTTTCCATATTAATCTTTCATATGAGATATTTGTGAGCTATTGTAGAAGAAAAGACTTCTTTGACAAATGAAAGAATCACAATTGGTAGAATTAATAGATGGAGCTTTGGAGGTAGCTGATAGTGCTTCTCAAAAAGTTTTAGAAATTTATCATTCAGAAGACGTTAAATTTGAGAGTAAGCAAGACGGCTCCCCTGTAACTGAAGCAGATATAGCTTCTCATCAAATTCTAAATACTGGCCTAGTTAAGTTAAATAATCATATTCCTATTTTGTCTGAAGAGGGAAATGATGATGCTAAGCAAGATGAGAGTTTATTTTGGTTGATAGATCCGCTTGATGGGACTAAGGAGTTTATTAATAAAAACGGAGAATTTACTGTAAATATAGCCCTAATAGAGCAAGGAGCTCCTATTTTAGGAATAGTTTTTTCGCCTGCAGTGGAAGAAAATTTTTACGGAGCAATCAATATAGGGGCGTTTAAAATTAAAGGAACAGAAAGAACAAATATCTTACCTAATAAACAAAAAGAAGATGAATGCCTAGTAACACTTAGTAAGAGTCATAAAAGTAAAGAGGATGAATGGTTTATCGATGAGTGCAAAAAGCGTTTTGGTGTTGTGCATGAAATTCCTACAGGCAGTTCATTAAAGCTATGCAAGGTAGCTGAAGGAAAAGCCGACATCTATTCCAGATTGGGGCCTACTTATCAATGGGACATTGCAGCCGGACAGGCAGTGGTTGAATCTGCTGGAGGAGTTGTAAACGATTTATCAGGTAACCCATTGAGTTATAAATTTGACCCTGAATTAAAAAACCCTCATTTTTATTGTGCGGGCGACAAAGAATTTCTTTGGTTGGAATTGTTTAAAGAGAATTAATCTAAAGCCAGGACAATTTTTCCAATATTCTCGTTATTTTCCATTATCTGATGGGCCTTTTCAGTTTCGGATATATTCAATACTTCATGAATTATTGGTTTTATTTCGTTAGATTCAATAAAAGGCCAGACCTTTTCATAAAGGTCTCGCATAACTATTTTTTTGAGTTCTTCACTTCTGGCTCTAATTGTAGACCCGATAATTCTTTGCCTCTTCATCATGAGATGGCCTAAGTTAATTTTAGATTCCATACCGCCCATTAGTCCAATGATTATCAGCCTGCCTTCAAGACCTAAGACCTTTAAGTTATCTTCAAAATAATTTGCTCCAACTGGATCTAATATTAAGTCGAACCCCTCAGAGACCCAGCCCTGAATCTCACTAAACATTTTATCGCCTCTAACGACACCTTCAGAAGCTCCTAAGTTCTTGCAAAACAGTATTTTTTCTTTAGAGCCTGCAGTTACAAAACTTTCACAGTTAAATGCTTTACAAAGCTGAATGCCTGCAGTGCCGATTCCACTTGCTCCAGCATGAAATAAAACTTTGTTGTTGTTTGTTAAATTACCTTCGATAAAAAGATTTAACCAGCAAGTGGCGTAAACCTCAGGAAGAGAGGAAGCTTCCTCCCAGTTTATATTGGTAGGCTTTGGTACGGCTTGGAATTCTGGGCAAGCAACGTATTCCGCGTAACCTCCTCCCGCAAGAAGTGCGCAAACTTCATCACCAACCCTTCTTGATGTTACCTTTTCACCAACGGCATCAACAATTCCGCTGCATTCTAACCCCAATATCTCGCTAGCCCCAGGAGGAGGAGGGTAAAGCCCTTTCTTCTGCATTAAATCTGCACGATTAACCGCAGTAGACTTAACTTTGATAAGAATATCATAAGGTCCAACTAATGGCATTTCTGCATCATGCAGAGCTACTTTGCCGTCAATAACTTCTATAGATTTCATCCGAGATATTATAGTTTTTCACTAAATATTAGTGGGAAATTTTTAAAATTTTTGCTCCATTTCGAAGTTATGGGTTTTTTACAAAATTGGTTAAATTTGCATCAATATTCACTAAAACTGTAGAATTCACTTAAATTATGGCCAAAAAGGAAATAAAAAAGGAAAAAATACCAGGTACAGGCCTCCAAGGGATGGAAGCATTGACACCTGGAGGTGACCTGCAAGCCTACATAAATTCTGTGCACAGCATCGGGGTACTAACGCCCGAAGAAGAAAAGAAGCTGGCAGAAGATTTGTACTATAGAAACGACCTAGATGCCGCAAGAAAGCTAGTTTTAGCCCATTTAAGGTTCGTAATTTATATAGCTAAAAGCTATTCAGGGTACGGCCTATCTGAAGCAGACTTGATCCAAGAAGGGAACATAGGCCTTATGAAGGCTATTAGAAAATTTAATCCTGAGATGGGGGTCAGAGTGGTTTCTTTTGCTGTTCACTGGGTAAAGGCTGAAATCCATGAATATGTTTTAAAGAACTGGAAAATAGTAAAAATAGCTACTACAAAAGCACAGAGAAAGTTATTTTTTAATCTTCGAAGCAAGAAAAAAGGACTGGAATGGTTCACCGAAGAGGAAATAGAGAAAGTAGCTAAAGATTTAGGGGTCAAACCTTCTGAAGTAAGGGAAATGGAAAAAAGACTTAGCGGGTCAGATATGTCTTTTGATCCTTTGTCTGAATCTGATGACGATGAAGCTTCTTTTGCTCCTTCTCAATATTTAGAAGATGAAGAAGCAAACCCTGCAGATATATTCGAAAACAAATCTCTCAGTGAAGAAAGTACTTCGCAACTTTATGAGGCAATTAATCAACTGGATGATAGAAGCAGGGACATACTCCAAGACAGATGGCTAGCCGATGAAAAAATGACACTTCATGATTTGGCAGAGAAATATGAAATCTCGGCTGAAAGAGTAAGGCAAATTGAAAAAAATGCCATGAAAAAAGTTAAGCAGTCTATTGCCTCAGGTCTTTAGGTGACCTTTAACAGTAAGTCGAAGAGTTTTGTAACTAGGCAGGGTAGAATCACTTCTAACCAAAGGAAGGCGCTTGATTCATTCTGGAATCAGTACGTCATAAGCGAACTTTCTGCAATACAAGGATTTATCCGAGGCAACTATTCTTTATTGGATATAGGATTTGGTGCTGGAGAAACATTAGTCAGCATAGCTCAAAAAAATAAAGATATAAGTTTGTTAGGAGCAGAAGTCTATCAATCTGGTATAGGAACTGTTTTGAGCAAGGCTGATAAGTTCAATTTAGAGAATATAAGAATTGTTAATGAAGACGCGGAAGACTTACTACAAAACAAGATACTTAATAACAGCTTTGACGCCATTATTATGTTTTACCCTGATCCATGGCCCAAAAGAAGACATCACAAAAGAAGGTTAATTAAAAAAGAGTTTATAGAGTTGCTAAATAAAAAGCTAAAGCCAAATGGAATTTTTTATTTTAAAACTGATTGGAAAGATTATTTCGATAAAGTTAATCTTCTATTTGAAGGTCCGAATTGGGAAGAATTAAATTTAATAGATCTTGAAGAGCATTTAAGAGACATTCCTTCGACATCTTTTGAAAAGAAAGCAATACATGCAAATAGATCTTTAAATACAAAGATAGTAAAGAAAGTTAATTAATTAAAGAAGGCAAACTATCTGTTATGACCTCAAAAGCTTTAAATCTATGACTTATTTTATTCTTATCTTCCTTCTCCATTTCCGCTAAATGCAATTTATACTCTGGTACAAGAAAAATAGGGTCATAACCAAACCCCTTTTCTCCCTTGAATTCTTCAGCGATCTCGCCCTCTAAAGCACCTTCTGCAACAACTGTTTCTCCTTGATTAAACCCCAATAAACAACACTTGAATCTCGCCGTTCTACTTTCTTTGGCAATACCTCTCATGTTGCTTAATAATTTTTTGCAATTATCTAAGTCTGAGCCAGAAGAAGAGTATCTGGCAGAATAAACACCCGGATCTCCATTTAGAGCATCTACCTCTAGACCTGAATCATCTGCAAGTGCAGGCATTTGGAAGTATTCAGAAACATACCTTGCTTTAATGAAGGCATTTTCTTTAAACGTTTTTCCTGTTTCTTCAGGCATTTCTTGTAATTCTTCAGGAATTGCTATGAATTCAAAGTCCATCCCTTTAGAAAGTTGCTGGAACTCTTTAAGTTTACCTTGATTTTGTGTGGCCAAGATAATTTTCACTTTGAGATTTTATATATCGCCGAAGCTCCAAATAGGTTAGGCCAAGCTTTGGTAAAGGCGTTCGAGTGACCAGATGAATTGAATGATATTTTTTGTGTTATTTGAATTGATGTTTCAGAACAAAGTAACTCGAAATCTTCTAAGGTGCAAAGATGGATATTTGGAGTATCAAACCAACTTTCAGGCAATGGATCAGTTATAGGCATTTTACCGGTTAACAGAAGACTAAGCCTCGTTCTCCAATGACCAAAGTTAGGAATAGTCACTATGCAATCATTTCCTATCCTAGTAATTTCTTGTAAAGCTTTTCTTGGGTCTTTTAAGACCTGTATAGTTTGACTCATTATGACTACATCAAAGCTGTTATCTATAAAATTATCCAAGCCCTCATCAATATTCTGTTCAATTACATTTATTCCGCTGGCTATACACTCATTAATGTTAGAGCCGTCTATTTCAACTCCCACTGCCTTGATGTCTTTTGAAGAGATTAGGTATAATAATATTTCTCCTTTACCGCACCCTAGATCTAAGACCGAGGAGTTCTGAGTGACCCAATTATTTATTATTTCCAGAGTCTTCATTTAATTTCCTAAAAATGCGGTTAATGCGCTTACGTATCTACCTTCAGCAAAGAGAAATGAGTCATGCCCATGTGATGACTCTATCTCCAGGTAGGTGGTGTCTTTTTCTGCAGCCATCAAAGCATTTACTATTTCCTTAGATCTTTCAGGTGAAAATCTCCAATCACTTGAAAATGAAATAACCATAATTTTAGCCTTTATGGTTTCAAATGCTTTAACCAAATCACCTTTATAATTTTCTGCTGGGTCATAATAGTCTAAAAGTTTTGTCATCAAGAGATAGGTGTTTGCATCAAAAGATTCTGAAAAAACATCGCCTTGATGTCTAAGGTAACTTTCAACTTCAAATTCAACATCAAAACCAAAATTTAATTTTCCTTCTTTAAGTTCTCTTCCAAATTTATCTCGCATAGCTTCGTCAGATAGGTAAGTTATATGACCTACCATCCTGGCCAATCTAAGACCTCTTTTTGGAGATTTCTCTGAATCAAGGTACTTGCCTTCTTGGAAATCTGGATCAGTGATAATTGCTTGTCTAGCAACTTCATTAAAAGCTATGTTTTGTGCGCTAAGCTTAGGAGCCGCAGCAATTACTGCTGCCTTGGAGATTCTGTCAGGGAACAAACGGCACCATTCAAGAGCTTGCATCCCTCCAAGACTACCCCCAATGGCTGCATGCCAACATTTTATATTTAAATGATCAGCTAGCTGCGCCTGGCTGTTAACCCAGTCCTTTACAGTAATCACCGGAAAATCAGGCCCATAATATCTCTGGGTTTCAGGGTCAACAGAAGAGGGACCGGTGGAGCCGTGACACCCACCAATATTATTTGGGCAAACCACAAAGAATTTATTTGTGTCTATTGCTTTGCTAGGGCCTATTAAGGCATCCCACCACCCAAGCCTCTCATTCTCGTCTTTATAATAACCAGCAGCATGATGATTCCCGCTTAAGGCGTGACATATTAAGATAGCGTTAGAGGCATCAGAATTTAACTCTCCATACGTTTCATAAGTTAACTCTATATTTTTAAGGGTTTTACCGCATTCAAGCAATAGATCACTAGGCAACTTAAATATTTGCTCTGTTACTTTTCCTACACTTTCAGTCATAAAAAAACCTGTTGGCTTAAGCTAAACAGGTTTAATTCAATGCATTAGCTGTATTTCAATTAAACGCCCGCAAGCTGTCTCAAATCGGCGAAGTAACAATTATATTGAAAGTTTAATTAGAAGCCAACTGATAGCCAGACAGGCAGGCCTGATTCGACGGCAAATTGAATAAATATTGCTTGAAAGAAGTTTAATAAAATAAAAGCAAAGATTGGTGAGAAGTCTAAACCACCCATAGGAGGAAGGAAGATCCTAAATGGTTTAAAAAGCTTATCTGACATTTGTCTAATTAAGACAATTGCAGGATGAAAGTTATCTCCAGCAACCCAGCTTAATATTATTCCTCCTAACATTATCCACCAAGCCATCTTTAGAATTAATAAAATTACTGAATAAGTAGACCAAATTAGTATCTTGATTGTCTCGTAATCTAAAGATCCTGCCATAGCGGCTACATAAAAAGCTCCAGCTTGAACAAATAGTGCAACTAAAAAAGAAGACATGTCTAGACTATAAATAGGCTTGATCACAGGTCTTAAAATTTGACTAGGAAAATCCACAGCTTTGATGATTCCTTGAACAAGAGGATTGTAGTAATCAACCTTTAGCAATCTAAATAAAAAATTAAACACAACCCCTATGGTAAAAATATCCATCAAAGCTTTAAATAAGAAAAAGGTTGCTTCAGACATCTCAATTACCTCCTAATTCTTTAGATTTATTTGTGGCTGCTTCTATGGCTTCAATTATGGTCTTTTTCATGCCATTTTTTTCAAATTCTTCTATTGCTCTTTGAGTCACTCCGCCAGGTGAGGTAACATTTTCTCTTAGCTTTTCAGGTGAATTCTCGTTCATTAAGGCTAATTTTGCAGATCCAGCTATCATTGACGCAATCATGTTTTTCTTCGTTTCTTCATCCATTTCCATTTCACTGGAAGAATCTAGCAATGACTCAATTAAGTAGAACACGTAAGCAGGACCAGACCCTATCAAAGCAGTGTAAAGGTCCATTTCTCTTTCTTGTATGTATACCACTTCACCAACACAGCTAAACAGATCTTCTGCGTTTTGTTGGTCATCACCGGTTGCATTTTTGTTTAGACTGATAGCTGTAACACCACTTCCTATGCTTGCTGGGGTATTTGGCATAGCCCTTATAATCCTCTGTTCAGAAGATAAAGTGGTTTCAATGTCTGCAATCTTAAATCCAGACGCAACGGAAATTAACAGCACTCCCTCAGAAGAGATATTTTTATATTCTTCTAAAACAGTCTTAAGAATATTTGGCTTGACTGCAAAAATGAGGACTTCACTTTCTTTAAAAACTAATTCATTATTATTTGAAGTTTTAACACCAAAGTTATCTGATAAAAAATCTAAATGATTCTTTCCAGGTGAGCTAGCAATGATATTCTCGGGTTTGAAACCTGCACTGATCATTCCAGAAATTAAGGCAGAGGCCATATTGCCTGCTCCAATAAATCCTACCCTTTTATCCATAACTTTCATTTCCTTGCTCCAAATATGCCTGTTCCTATTCTTAGTATTGTAGCTCCTTCTTGAATGGCCACTAAATAATCCGAAGACATACCCATCGAAAGTGTATCAAGTTCTGGGAATTTAGATTTAAGAGAATCTAATTTAAGCTTTAGATCAGAAAAAACTTCTGACTGCTCTTCAGCAGTGTGCCTTGGCTTAGGGATAATCATTAAGCCCCTAGTTTTTATATTTTTTAGAGAAGTTAGACTTGTTAAAAAGCCATCTATTTCTTCTTTAAGAATTCCTGACTTAGTCTCCTCATTATCAATATTAACTTGTAAACATATGTTAAGTGGCCCTCTAGAAGAAGGTCTTGCATCATTAAGCTTTTCTGCAATTTTTAGACTATCTACTGTGTGAACCCAATCAAAAAGATGGGCAATTTTTTTTGTTTTCTTAGTTTGTATAGACCCAATAAAGTGCCAGATAATATTTTTTTCTATCTTACTTATCTTTGGTTCGGCTTCCTGGAGATAGTTCTCGCCGAAATGAAACACACCTTTTTCGTATGCTTGTTCTATTTGCCCAACCGTCTGAGATTTGCTTGCACCCATAAGGATAATTTCTTCTGGATTGCGGCAAGCATTTTTACAGGCTTGATTGATATCGTTTTTTATAAGCTTAATATTTTCGCTTAGCACTTTTACATTGCTTCCGGTGAGCTGACTCCTAGAATTTCCAGCCCATTAAATATTACTTGCTTGACCCCCTTGAGAAGAAACATTCTCGAAATCATGAGGCTACTATCCTCAATTATGAACTTTTCACTGTTGTAATAGCTATGAAATAAGCTCGCCAAATCCTTAAGGTAATAGCAAATTAAATGAGGATCGTTAGATTTTGCAGCTTTTTCTATAAGGGAAGGGAAGGATGCTAGGTGTTTCTGAATTTCTATTTCCTTCTCGGTATTTAACAGCGAAAGGTTGACGTTTTTGTGATTTTCTTCAAGGTCGTATTCCACTTTATTAAATACACTACATATTCTTGCGTGCGCATATTGAATGTAATAAAGGGGGTTATCTTTAGATTGTTCTTTTGCAAGCTCTAGGTCGAACTCTAAATGTTGATCGGCCTTTCTGTTTATGTAAAAGAAACGTGCTGCTTCTGGTGTAACCTCATTCATGAGCTCATTTAGGGTTATAAAATCACCACTTCTTGTAGACATAGAAATCTTTTCTCCATTCCTAACAAGGTTTGCAAACTGTATAAACACAACTTCAAGTTTGTTTGTGTCCCTACCAGATGCTTCCATAGCTGCCTTAACTCTTGGTAAATATCCGTGGTGATCAGAACCCCATATGTTAATTATTCTGTCATATGATCTATTGTATTTATCTAAGTGATAGGCCACATCGGAAGAAAAATAAGTATGATCGCCGTTGCTTCTTTGCAACACGCGATCTTTGTCATCTTTTAATTTAGATGATTTAAACCAAATTGCACTGTCTTTCTCATAAACAAAGTCATTTGAACTTAAGTCTGATATGCCTTTATCAACTTTACTAGGCTTACCCTTTTCTTCGATGTAGAGAGACGATTCGAAGAACCATAAATTATGCTTAACTCCAAAATTGATTAGATCAGACTTAATAATGTTTAACATATTATCTAAAGCAAAAGATCTAATTTCAGAAAACCTTTCTCCTAAGGTTTCTTGCATGAAAGAAATTAAAGAGTCGATGTCTTTTTCGTCTTTTTGTAATTCGAGTATTGGCAAGATATTTTCATGGTCATTATCTGAGAGCAGATACTTGTCTTTATTTTTTTTAAAGAGCTCTTGGGCAATTAATTTAATGTAGTCTCCTTGGTAACCCAGAGCACTCATAGATATATTTTTACTTGAGTTTTGTAGATATCTTAGCCAAACGCTTACAGATAAAATACTCATCTGCCTTCCATAATCATTCACATAGTATTCTTCATCAACTTCATGTCCTGCAGCCTTTAAAAGACTTGCCAAGACTGAACCAAATACCGCCCCTCTTCCATGACCCACGTGCAAAGGGCCTGTTGGATTACTAGAAACATATTCGATTAGGACCTTGCCTCTTTTCTCTTTGCTATGACCATATTTTCCTTTTTCTGAATCTATATTTTTTAGAATCTCTGCATGAGTAGCTTCAGAAACAAAGAAATTTATGAATCCTGGTCCGGCTACCTCAACTTTTAAGATGTCGTCATCTAACGGAAAGTCTTTAGATATTTGCTCTGCTAAATTCTTGGGGTTTTCAGACAGATCTTTGGCAAGCATCATGGCTATATTGCTTGCATAATCACCATGTTCTTTGTCTTTATTTTCTTGAAGCCTTATTTTGTAGTTTACATCACCAACATCGGAATTCTTTATGAGTTCATCAACGATTAATGTAAGTTGGTTAATTATTTTTTGTTGCATTACCAGACTTTATTTTCTGCCTTGATATTCACCATTTCTAGTGTCTACAGTGATTGTTTCTCCTTCGGATACAAATAAAGGGACTTTAACTGACACTCCAGTAGATAAGGTAGCTGGTTTACTTCCACCTGTTGCCGTATCTCCCTTAACCCCTGGGTCTGTTTGAGCAACAACTAAATCAACGAAATTTGGAGCCGCAACCGACATGGGCTTTTCATCCCAAAGTAGCACCTTACAAATATCTTCTTCTGTAATCCACTGGTTAAGCTCCCCGACTACTTCAGAAGAAATTTCTATTTGTTCATAGTTTTCAGGATGCATAAAATACCAAGATTGGCCATCACTATATAAAAACTGCATATCAAGCTCTTCAACATCAGCGGCTTCAACAGATTCACCCACTTTGCAGGTTTTTTCTCCAACCCGACCCGTTAAATAGTTTCTGAATTTAATTTTGCTAAACGCTTGTCCCTTGCCAGGCTTATTGAATTCCTCTTCAATAATTACACAAGGATCATTGTCAATAAGGATTTTTAGACCTACTCTAAAGTCGCTAGTGGAATAAGATACCAAGTTATCACCTATAGATTTTTCAGATTAATTAATTTTGATCCAAATTTTACAGTCTTATTAGTCGTCAAGGAATTTAAATCTAACTTAGAGGAATCCTCAATAATTAGTATTACTGTTGAACCCATTCTGAAGTGGGCAAGCTCTTGTCCTTTCAGGGCATGTTTTTTGGCTTCTAGTGGTCCTATATTCCATTCATTCACGTAATCCTTTCTTGTTTTAGATCCAGGATCAGACCAAAAAGGAACAATACTTCCTACAATTGAAGCACCTACGGATACTAGAGAATAAGAAACTAAGCTGCTTTCAATTTTCATTACAGCCCTTTCATTTCTGATATAAAGATACGGAATATTCGTTTGGGCTTTTTTATTAACACTAAATAACGATTTCCCTATATGGCTTGTTGATGAGATCAAACCCCCATAAGGACAATGTATTCTATGATAATCTGTCGGAGCTAAATAAATTGTAATGAAATATTGTTTAGTGGCTTCAACTCTTTCAGAATTCTCTCCCAGTAGTTCCGAAACAGGATATCTATGCCTCTTTGCTTGAATTAGTAATTTATTCTCCACAATACCATGATCCATGATTGTTCCATCCACCGGAGAAACAATAGTAAGCTCTGAATTTTCTATTGGCCTGGCGTCCTTTTTTAATTCTCTTATAAAAAATGAGTTGTAAGTTGGGAAGTCTTTAATATCAGATACAAGACACTCTTCCATCTTGGGTTTATAAAGGCTAATGAATGCATTAATAAGAAAGCCTTTTATAACTTTGTTTTTTGAGTTGGCGAAAAAGGCCATTACTCTTGTCAAAATTAAGTGTGGAATAAAATTATGCATTAAATTTATATAGTAATTTAGCTTTTATTGATTATGAATCACTTCTCTATTCAAAGCTCTCCTTGTGTTTTCTGGGATAACAACTCTATGCATTAGAAATACTATGGTCAATGGCCCAATAAGGCTCCATACACCACCTGTAGCGCCAGTGCTTAATAAGAAGAGTCCAAAGAAAAATATTAGATTGCCAAAGTATTGTGGGTGCATCGCAAGCTCTGAAAGCCCTTTTATGGGGTAGCTTTCTTCAGATTCTGATTGACTATTAGATTTAAGATAATCAAACATGCCAAAAATACATATGATTAAGGAAATATAATCCACCCAGTAAAAAGATGAAGGGCCAGAAAGAAAGTTAAGAGAAACTGCCGAGCTGAAACATACTATCTGAAGTAAAGGAACATAGAAAATCATCAATATAATGCTCTTAAACTCCTTATTTATAACAGCATTTTTAAATTTGTTTAAAAAATCTGACAGTAATCCAAGTTTTAAAGCTTTATTAAGATAAAAGCTTTTCAGAATCCAGGCAGTTAAAAGTAAATTCCCAAGAATTTGTCGATTAGATAAATAAGCCACTTCATTAATTTGTTGAAGTGCTAGGGCCAACCAGACACTAAATAATATTGGAAGGAAAAAGAATCTTATAAAAAGCTTAGGGCTTTTTTTATTTACGCTAAGAAAAAGCAAAATAAAATGACTAAAGATGTTAAATATAAAAATTATTAAGAAGAATTGAAAAAGAGACATATTATTACTTATTTGAATAACTTAATTTGCGTTGCATTGGTCCATGATTCTCTCTATAGTTTACTATTTCGCAAACGGGGAGAGTAAAAAAGAGTTGAAAATTATTACTTTTTTGCTAGTTTGCGTTGGTAATTATAGAATTTTAAAAGTAAATTAGGAGATACGCTATGAAGCGTCTTTGTAAAATAGTTTTCCTTACAGCAGCATTAATCAATCCTGCTTTTATGTATACCGATCAAATCAAACCGCTATTAGATGTAGCTGGAGATAGACAGAAAGCTGAGAAGGCTTCTCAAGCTAAGATAGATCAAATGGATGAGCAAACTTCAGTAATTATTAGTGAATATAAGACTGTAAGTAAACAAATAGAAGGTCTAAGGGTTTATAACGCTCAAATGAGGTTTCAAATCCAACGTCAAGAAGATCGTCTTAAAGAAATAGATAAAACTTTAAAAGAAGCTCAGATTATGCAAAGGCAAGTACCGCCCTTCACAAGAAGAATGCTTTCTGGCGTAGAAAAATCTATTGAATTAGATATGCCTTTCCATCTAGCTGAGAGGAAAGAAAGAATGGCGTTTGCGAAAGCAGCTTTAGACAATCCTACTGTGTCGCCTGCAGAAGGCTTGAGACAAGTTTTAGAGGCCTTTAATGTTGAAGCAGAATACGGAAGGAAAATAGACGCTTATAAAGACAGCATCGTTATAGAAGGAGAGTTAAGAGAAGGAAATATATTAAGAGTCGGAAGACTGGCAATGATTTTCCAGACTGCTGATGAAGATGAAACACACGCATGGAATAATTCCACAAGATCATGGGAGGAGCTAGATAATAGTTATAGAAATCCAACTAGAAAAGGTTTAAGGATAGCCAATAAGCTAGCGACAGTTGATTTAATGGAATTACCGCTACAACCTGCCACGGAGGTTAACTAAAATGAAAAATATCAAATTATTTATACTTCTATTGGCTTTGGGTTGTATCCCGACTTATTTAACAGCAGAAGATGAAGCCCCCGCTGAAGAAGAATCAAAAGCTGCTGCACCTTCAAACCCTCAAGAATTACTTGAAGTAGTTAGAAGAGGTCAATATGCGGATACTCAAGAACAAAGAGACAGGGAAGCCCGTTTCAGGAACGAAAAAAACAAGCAAGCAAAAATGCTTTCTGATGCAAAGGCTGAAAGAGCAAGGTTAGAGAAAGAAGCCGCTCGATTAGAACAAAAATTTGAAGCCAATGAAGCTCTTTTAGTAGTTGCTGAAGAGCAATTGAGAGAAAGACTGGGTTCTTTAAATGAAATCTTTGGTCACTTAGCTGGTAATACTACAGAAGCAAGAAACATAATGGAGCAATCTTTAACTGCTGCACAATTTGGCAAGGATAGAGAAGACTTCATGACCAAACTAGGTTCAAAGATGAACGAAGGCATAAAATTGGCTTCTATAGAAGAACTTGAAACTCTTTGGTATGAATTACAAAGAGAGATCAATGCTTCTGGTGAAGTAGTTAAGTTTACTGCTGACGTTATAAGCACTGACGGAAATGTTGAAAGTAGAGAAGTTGTTAGAGTTGGTAACTTTAATGTGGTCTCTGACGGACAATACCTGAGTTATTCTCCTTCTAGAGGAATGTACTCTGAATTACCTTCACAACCGGCTGGAAGATATACATCAACTACTTCTGATATTTTGTCTGAAGATTCTTTCCCGGTTCAATTCGCTGTTGACCCTACAGGGCCTCAAGGCGGATCGTTGCTGCAAAGTTTAATTTCTATGCCTAGCACCGCTGAAAGAATGACTTTAGGAGGTCCTGTTGGCTTTATCATTATGACCATAGGTCTTCTTGCCACAGCATTATTTATTTGGAGATTTAGAGAACTATGGGGCATTAGGTCAGCGGTTCAAGCTCAAGCAACATCAGAAACTTTATCCGATGATAACGCTTTAGGAAGAATCCTAAAAATAGCTGAAGAGGATAAGAAAGCTGACACTGAGACTTTGGAACTTAAAATGGCAGAACAAATTCTAAAAGAGAGACCAATGATTGAGGGCCTTAATTGGGTTCTTAAGATAGTTTCGGTTGTTGCTCCTTTGATGGGACTATTTGGAACCATTATCGGAATGATTGAGACCTTTACTATGATTACTTTATTTGGAACTGGAGACCCTAAAACAATGGCTAGTGGTATTTCAGTTGCTCTTGTTACGACATGGTTAGGCTTGATGGTAGCTATACCGACCACGTTTATGTATGCCACAGTAAATAATTTTGCTAAGGGTATTTTAGGAACGATAGAAGAGTCTAGTACCGGAATGGCTGCTAAACGTTCTGAAGGAAAGGCTTAATAAGAAAAGAATATTTAAATTATGTTTTTTTTCTACGACGCTTCAGATGCTTTATTTGCATTTATGCAAAGAGGTGGAGACACACTCTATTTAATAGGATTGTTGGCATTTGTAATGTGGTTCCTAATCTTTGAAAGGATTTGGTATTACTTTTTTACTCATGGTTACCATATAAATGAAGCAGTTTCCCAGTGGGAAGGAAGGGCAGATAAGCTCTCCTGGAATTCTGTAGCAATAAGAGACATGCTAATTTCTGAGAACACTAATCGCATAGATCAGAACCTCGATTTAATTAAGATGTGTGTAGGAATAGCCCCTTTATTTGGTTTATTTGGAACAATCACAGGCATGATAGAAGTTTTCCACTTACTTGCTGTTACCGGTGGAGGAGATGCTAAAGCTATGGCTGGAGGTGTCTCAAGATCTACTATTCCAGCAATGGCAGGACTAGCAGTTGCCTTAACAGGAACCTTTGCCAATCAATATTTAGTTAATAGAGCTCAAAAAGAAAAAGACTTACTAGTAGACCATTTAGTAGCAGAATAATGAGGATAAATTATGAGAAGATCACCAATTAGTAGTGCAGTAGCGGAAGAAGAAGATATAAATTTAACGCCCATGTTGGACGTTGTTTTTATTCTTTTGATTTTCTTTATCGTAACTGCGAATTTTATTAAAGAACCTGGACTAGAAGTTAACCGACCTGATGCTGAGACCTCAAATATTCAAGAAAATGCAGCAATCCTAATTGCCATAGGAGCTACTAACGATATTTGGATTGATGGACGTAGAGTTGATGTAAGGCAGGTTAAGGCAAATATAACTAAGCTTTTAGCAGACAACCCTCAAGGGTCTGTAGTTATTCAAGCTGATGAAAAAGCTCAAGCTGATGCAATTATTCAGGTCATGGATCAATCAAGAGAAGCAGGAGTATATGCCATCTCTTTAGCTTCTGAACCTAAGTTTTAGACTTTTATGGGATTTCTTGCTGAACAGAACTTAAAGATGTTAGGGTCAACCCTAACGGCCTCTCTATTTTTAACTGTTAGTATTTTTTATTTAATGCAATGGTTGATTGATGTTGGTGATGTTGAGTTAGACAATACTTCAATTAAGATTGCTGACGTAACCATGCCTGAAAGAGAATTAGAGCTTCTTATGGATATGGAAAGGCCTCAGGAAGATGAACCTCCTCCAGAGACAATGCCTCCTGAATTCGATATGACGCCCCCTGCGGAAGTAGATAGTTCAGCTGCTAGGCCAAATCTTGGCTTTAAAGGTAAAAAGGCAGGTGTTTTTGCAGACGGTTCGTATGTACCCATCTTCCAAGTGCCTCCGGTATACCCAAGAAGAGCTTTGGAGAGAGGAATAGAGGGCTGTGTGATGCTTAAGTTTACAGTTACAAAAGTTGGGTCAACAAAAGATCCTATGGTTGAATGGGCAGTGCCCCCAGGAATTTTTGATAGAGCTGCCATGAGATCTGCCTTAAAGTATAAATATAAGCCTCAAATTAGGGATGGAGAGGCAATAGAGGTCCCTAATGTTAGAACGGTTGTTATTTTTAAAATAGAAGATGCAAATAAATCAATGGATTATGTTCCTGAAGGATGTGCTTAAGAGTTATGAATAGTATAAGTTTCCCAATAAAAGTTTTGTTAATTTCAGCAGTTATAAGCTTGTTACCTGTTGCTGTAGGTGTTTCGCCTTTAGATTATAAAGGAAGCTCTATAGAGGCAGCTGATGAAAAGAAAGAGAAGAAAAAAAGAAGAAGAACCAAACTTCCAAGTAAAAAAGCACAAAGAATTCTTCAAACCCTACAGCCCATGCTTGAAGCTGAGCAATGGAATGAGGCTTTACTTGCTTTAACACCTATAGCAAATCCCGAATCCAAATTTACAGGGACTGATAGAGCTAAGATGTTCTATTATCAGGGTTATATTTACTTCTCTATGGAAGATTATGGAAGAGCAGAAACAGCTTATAAGGATTTAATTTCAGAACCTGAATCTAACGACCAAGAGAGATTGGGGGCATTATATTCTTTATCCCAACTCGCTTATATTGATGAAAACTACAGAAAATCAGTAGACTATTTATTGCAGTGGTTTGATTTAGAAGAAGATCCAAGTTCTGATGCTTACGCTCTACTATCAATGACTTACTATCAACTAGAGGATTTTGTTAGCTCACAACAAAATATTGATATCGCTATAGAGATGCAAGAATCCAGAGATATTCCTATCAAAGTTGCTGTTCTAGATGAAGAGGGCAATGAAACTGGAGAAATGATAGAGACTGGCGAGACGGTAAAGGGTGTAGCTAAGGAAAATCATTACTTACTTAAGATGGCGCTTTACAGTGAATTAAAAATGGATTTATATGTATTGCCCATAGTTGAGAAATTAGCTCAAAATTACCCCAAGAAAAAGTATTGGACACAGCTTTCAGCATTATATGGACAGGAAGACAGGCAATTAGACCAAATGGGAGCTCTTGAAGCAGCCTATGACGATAGATTGCTAGATAAACAAAGAGAATTTACAGCACTATCCCAACTTCTATTTATGTTTGAGAATCCAAGAAAAGCAGCGAAGGTTATAGAAGATGGAATCAATCAAGGGGTTGTCAAAAAAGAAGAGAAAACTTTGAAGGCGGCAGCACAATATTGGCACTCCTCTAGAGAACTAGAAAGAGCTAAGCCTTATTATAAGAAAGCAGCTAATGCTTCCAAGGAGGGAGAATTATATATTTTCCTGGGTCAGGTACATTTTGGTCTAGATGAGTTCTCAGAAGCAGAAGCAGCAATAAAAGCTGGAATCAAGAAAGGTAAATTAAAAGACGAAGCAGCGGCCCATATGTTGCTTGGCCAAATTAATTTTGAGAATCAGAAATGGGAAAACGCCATAGCTTCCTTTAGAGAGTGCATTGATGTAGCAGAAAGACAATACGACGATAAAAAGAAGAAGCAAAAAGAGAAGAAAAAGAAAGTTCAAGACCAAGCCAGGAAATGGGTTACCTATACTGAAGGTGAAGAGGAAAGAGTAGAGGCCTTAATACTTAAAAAGAGAGCACTAGGAATCTAGTCTCTTAAATACTCCACAAACGAGTATTCAATTCCATTCTCCTTAGAGATAATTCTAGATTCTTCAGTCCATTTTTGTTTTTGCCATTCTGGAAAGAAGGTATCGGCCCCTTCTACAGTAATATTTATTTCTGTGATAAGTAATTTACTGGCTAAAGGTAGAAATTCTTTATAAATACTCTCTCCTCCAATGACACTTATTTTATTAGAGGTTTTCTTTGCTTCTTTAATGGCACTTGCAGCGTCCAAAACCTCTATTACTCCCTCTCGATTGGCAGGGGATCTTGTCATTACTATATTTTGCCTGTCAGGAAGAGGCTTGCCTATTGAATCAAAGGTTGACCTTCCCATGATCATTGCAGTATTTAAAGTGTTCTTTCGAAAGTACTGCAGGTCTTCCTTTATGTGCCAAGGTATCTTTCCATCTTTTCCAATAGCTAAATTTTTATCTACCGCTGCTATTAGAAATATCTCCATTACACGGCAATTGGTGCGGATATAAAAGGGTGAGGGTCGTATTCTGTTAATTCAAAATCATTTATTTCAAATTCAAATAGGCTGCTTCTATTATCTTTTATCTTTAACTGAGGTAGAGAATGAGGGTCTCTGCTTAATTGTTCATTTACTTGTTCTAAATGGTTTAAATAAATGTGTGTATCTCCAAAAGAGTGCACGAACTCTCCCGGTTCAAGCCCACTCACTTTTGCGATCATAAGAGTTAATAGGGCATACGAAGCAATGTTGTAAGGAACACCAAGGAATACATCAGCACTTCTTTGGTACAACTGACAAGAAAGCCTTCCATTACTTACATAGAATTGAAAAAGGGTATGGCAAGGAGGTAGGCCTGACTTAATCATTACCGGAATATCTTTAGGGTTCCATGCTGAAACTATCAACCTTCTAGAATCAGGGCTGTTTTTTATGCCTTCTATTACCTGTTCAAGCTGGTCAACTCCTTCGAAATCTCTCCATTGCTTGCCATACACAGGTCCTAGATCGCCATATTGAGAAGCAAACCCTTCATCCGCAATAACAGTTTCAACAAAAGTTTTCATCATTTCTTTCCATTCCTTGGAATGCATTGCGTATTTATCTGCCTGACCAGTCTCATTAAGCCAGCTTTGAAACGGCCAATCATTCCAAATATTTACTCCGTTTTGTGCCAAATACCTTATGTTTGTATCTCCCCTTATAAACCATAGTAGTTCATGAATAATTGAGTCTAAATTGACCTTCTTAGTCGTCATTAAAGGGAAGCCATCTTGTAAGTTAAATCTCATTTGATGGCCAAAAATACTGATAGTACCAGTTCCAGTCCTATCTTCTTT